>NZ_LN868937.1:2869094-2871263 GCF_001244735.1 Bacillus andreraoultii | reverse complement strand
GTGTGGAGCTGACGGATACTAATCGTTCGAGGACTTAACCTAATTAATAGTTTGCCTTACGTTATCTAGTTTTGAGAGAATGAAAATTTCTCTTGCATTTTCTAAAACAACCTATTATAATACATATGGTTGTTTTAAATAGTCCGGT
This sequence comes from Bacillus andreraoultii, assembly GCF_001244735.1. GTDB lineage: Bacteria > Bacillota > Bacilli > Bacillales > Caldibacillaceae > Caldifermentibacillus > Caldifermentibacillus andreraoultii. Next base: position 2,871,115 of record NZ_LN868937.1, on the reverse strand, counting down.
GATCATGGCGAGAAGGTCACACCCGTTCCCATCTCGAACACGGAAGTTAAGCTTCTCAGCGCCGATGGTATTGAAGGCCTTGCCTTTGTGAGAGTAGGACGTTGCCGGGCTAATCAAACGATTCCGCAGTAGCTCAGTGGTAGAGCAATCGGCTGTTAACCGATCGGTCGTAGGTTCGAATCCTACCTGCGGAGCCATTTGGAGAGCTGTCCGAGTTGGTCGAAGGAGCACGATTGGAAATCGTGTAGGCGGCCAAAAGCTGTCTCAAGGGTTCGAATCCCTTGCTCTCCGCCATACATATTTTACAATGGCCCCTTGGTCAAGCGGTTAAGACACCGCCCTTTCACGGCGGTAACACGGGTTCGAATCCCGTAGGGGTCACTTTTGGAGGTTTAGCTCAGCTGGGAGAGCACTTGCCTTACAAGCAAGGGGTCGGCGGTTCGATCCCGTCAACCTCCACCATTTTAAAATTACTATCATCGCGGGGTGGAGCAGTCTGGTAGCTCGTCGGGCTCATAACCCGAAGGTCGTAGGTTCAAATCCTATCCCCGCAATCTGGTCCGGTAGTTCAGCTGGTTAGAATGCCTGCCTGTCACGCAGGAGGTCGCGGGTTCGAGTCCCGTCCGGACCGCCATTTCATATAATTTGTTTCTAAGATAAACCTAGGTAAACCTTGTTTTCTTTTGTTTTGTGTGAGTTTTGTAAATTTAGCTCTATAATAAATGGTGGACTTTATAAAAAGTTTGAAAAATAGAAATACACGACTCCTAACTTCCTTATCTATAAATTCAAACAGGTATGAACGGGAATATTATTATTTCAAAAAGTTAGGAGTTCTTTCATTAGGATTAAGGATTCATACCTAGAATAAAAGGGTACCAAGTGCAATGTATAGTATCCTAACCTATTTGGTAATCTTTTATTCATACTTCTGCCTCTACGTTAGCTCTAGCTGCTCATCAAACTGGACTTTCAATTAAATTGGGATTCCATATCCTGCTTGTTGGCTGTTTCATTAAATTTTTACTGAATTGAGCATCTATAGCCTTTCAAAATGTCTTTTTTATGAGATTTCAATCTAAATTTTACATGTGTCATCTCCCCCCTTTAAGATGTCTGTTTTTCTACATTTTAACCTAAATGGACGTTTACAACCTTTCAAGATCACCGTTTCATCAATTTCATCACCAAATTGGTCAGCGATAACCAAACAATCAAGATTCCCAATTTCATCACTCAAAATTGAATGAATTACTTAAAATCGAACGAAAACAAATGAAGAAATACTTCCTTATAGCTATTATTCTCTAACAATTACTTTAAAGCCGCGGACAATACAAAAAGTAATTGTCCTCTCATGATGTATAAGCAAAAAGACTTTGTTTCCCTCGGTGTCAAAGATTATTCATACTTACTAAGATAATCCTTAGATTGGACACCGCTATATGAAAACAAAGTCCTGTCACTTGGTTATTCTCTATTAAATGAGGTTAAATCTAATCCTGGATTGGCGTTAAGTCCGAGATTGGCGCGGATACCATTTTCATAAAAAATTGTTCCACATGCTGCAATCATTGCTGCGTTATCTGTGCATAACTTTAATGGGGGGATAATTAAATCAATCCCTTTTAGTTCTGAAACTTTTTCCTTCAACCCTTCACGTAATCCTTTATTTGCAGCAACCCCACCTGCTAAGATTACTTGTTTAACATTATACTCTTTGGCAGCTCGACTTGTCTTTTCTACTAACACTTCTACAACACTTGCTTGAAAGCTTGCAGCTAAATCTTCAGGTTTAATGGTTTCACCACGTTGTTCAGCATTATGAACCGTATTAATCACCGCTGATTTTAATCCACTAAAGCTAAAATCGTATGAACCTTCTTCTAACCATGCTCGTGGTAAATCAATCGTGGCTTGTCCTTCATGAGCTAGTCGGTCAATATGAGGACCACCAGGGTAAGGAAGGTTTAAAACTCTTGCTACTTTATCATAAGCTTCTCCTGCGGCATCATCTCTTG
>NZ_LN868937.1:2772892-2867402 GCF_001244735.1 Bacillus andreraoultii | reverse complement strand
GTCTGGTAGCTCGTCGGGCTCATAACCCGAAGGTCGTAGGTTCAAATCCTATCCCCGCAATCTGGTCCGGTAGTTCAGCTGGTTAGAATGCCTGCCTGTCACGCAGGAGGTCGCGGGTTCGAGTCCCGTCCGGACCGCCATTAATACATACTATATTCATATACATATGTTGGCTCGGTAGCTCAGTCGGTAGAGCAAAGGACTGAAAATCCTTGTGTCGGCGGTTCGATTCCGTCCCGAGCCACCATTGAAATATTTTAATATATTTATTTTGCCGGCCTAGCTCAATTGGTAGAGCAACTGACTTGTAATCAGTAGGTTGGGGGTTCAAGTCCTCTGGCCGGCACCATATTTACTATGGAGGGGTAGCGAAGTGGCTAAACGCGGCGGACTGTAAATCCGCTCCCTCAGGGTTCGGCGGTTCGAATCCGTCCCCCTCCATTATTTTATAGGGGTATAGTTTAAAGGTAGAACAGAGGTCTCCAAAACCTCCAGTGTGGGTTCGATTCCTACTACCCCTGTATTTTATTTTGGCGGTTGTGGCGAAGTGGTTAACGCATCGGATTGTGGCTCCGACACTCGTGGGTTCGATTCCCATCAATCGCCCCATATATAATTGGGCTATAGCCAAGCGGTAAGGCAACGGACTTTGACTCCGTCATGCGTTGGTTCGAATCCAGCTAGCCCAGTTTGCGGAAGTAGTTCAGTGGTAGAACACCACCTTGCCAAGGTGGGGGTCGCGGGTTCGAATCCCGTCTTCCGCTCCAATTATGGCGGCATAGCCAAGTGGTAAGGCAGAGGTCTGCAAAACCTTTATCACCGGTTCGAATCCGGTTGCCGCCTCCAATTTTGCCGGTGTGGCGGAATTGGCAGACGCGCACGACTCAAAATCGTGTTCCTTCTGGAGTGTCGGTTCGATCCCGACCACCGGTATCTTTTATATTTTTTAAGTTAATTTTAGAAAAGAATTATTTGCTCGTAAGCCTTGATATATAAGGGTTTACGAGCTTTTTTTGTATTTTTAGGTTTTGATTGAAAACGATTGGTTTTCGAATGATTTTACACATTTTTTACACAAGTTTTACCCAATCATTTTCTCGAAAATCTCTATTGTTGCCTGCTCTTCTTTCTCTCGTAACTCTTTAATGACGTGGGTATACTCTCGTAAGGTAGTATCAATGTCACCATGTCCAAGTCGTTCACTTACATAATGAATTGAAATATTTTTATACAAAAGAACACTTGCATGTGTATGACGTAACCCGTGAATGGTGATTGGTTCAATACCAAGATTGCTTAACGTATTCTTTAATAGCTTGTTTGCATTTGTGTTGCTTATAACTTTGTATTTTGAGGTAGGACTATAGAAAACCAACTGATGAATATTTGTAGGCATGGTTTTAAATAGTTTTTTAAAATGAGCCATGACAGTTGGATTCATTGTTATCGTTCGCACAGATTGTTCGTTTTTTGTCGGTCCGAAACCTTCAGGATGGCGTTTCATATATCCCCAGGTTTTATTTATTCTTATCGTATTCTTTTTAAAATCAAAATCTTTCCTTGTAAGTCCAACCATTTCGCCAAAGCGCATTCCAGAAGTTAGTCCTAGTAGAAGTAGTGAATAACCTAATCCCTTGTTAATGTTCTCCCATATCTCTTTTAATAAGATCTCGCTTTCTTTATAGTTAAGATGCTTTTCTTCTGATTTTTTGGCGGGTACAGTATAGGTAATTACAGCATTTCTTGTAAAATCACGATGAATAATTTGTTCATCCATTGCGTCCTTCACACATGCACGAATATGGGTATTTACCTTTTCTACTGTTTCTTTAGATCTACTAGAACCAAACTGATTAATAAACATTTGATAATCATGTCTGGTGATCTCTTGTAAAGGTTTACTCCCGAAGTATTCTTTGATCGCTTTATAAGTGTATTCGTAATGCTTTCGAGTAGTAACACTGATATTTGTTTTATAAAGCCTAACCCACTTGTCAAAATAGTCATCTATTGGCACTGGAGTTAGATGAGGAAGAAGTCCTTTACTTAACTGTGATTCTATCTCTGCAGCTGCAATTTGAGCTTCTTTCTTAGTGCGGAAGCCTCCCTTTCTTATAGGTTTTGATTTTCCGTTAACCATATGGCTAACAGTAAACTGATATGTTTTTCCTCGTTTTTGAATACTAGCCATATTTTCCCCTCACTTTTTTTCATAAGGGTGGCCAGTTCCGAAATAGGTCACCCTTATTTTAACAATTTCTTATATTGTTTTGTAGTTACATATAAGGTAGTAGGAATTATATCTGCTACTAGGAAGAAAATATTCGGTGAAAATTCTTATCCAAAAAGTCTGCCATTTTTAAAGCATGAAAAGACCAAGTTTGCCCTTTTGTTTTTGGATAGAAGACAAAACCACCATGTTCAGTATCAAGTATTTTTCTGAAATGTGATGGATAAAGAATATTTTCTTTAATCCATTCATGTTTTCGATTGATTCTTTTTTCGAGATCTTTCATTGACCAGTAGACTCCATACAGTTGTTGCTGTTTAAGCTCCTTCAGTTCTACTTTTGAGATTAATACGGTATCAGACGGGATTGGGATAGTTAGATTAACTGATAGCTGTTGTTCCATTTTTCATACCTCCACCATGATGATTATTCGATCATTGCAGCACAAAAAAATGCTTTTACAACAAGAAACAGAATCCATATGGACCTGTGACTTATTGCAAAAGCATTTTTGTTTTGCATTTTATCTGAAGTGTGTTGGCAGTTTATTATAAGTGTTTCAAACAAAGCCTATTTGGGCTAAAAAAATAAATGACTGAGTGCAAGTAAATACTCCTATCTAGTTGAATCTAGCTGCAATGTGTTATTGCTAGGCGCTTTGTCTATTGTGTAATTAATTTTTATTTCATTATTGGTGTTTATTCAATTTGTAAATATTAATTTACAGGATTTAATAATTTATGTCAAGATAATATTTATCCATATGGAAATCTGACTAAGAGTAGATAATTATAATTGTGGCACTAGCATAATATTTTTGAGTTATCGAGGGGGGGAAGTGCTTGACCGTTACACCACTGTTACGTTTAATATATATTTATCAAAAATTTTATTAGGGGTGAAATTAATGTCAAATACATATACAACGGGTCAAGTCGCAAAGATATTAGGGGAAGATCATAGAAATCAAGTTAATAGAATAATGAAATATATGGGAATGAATTTAGAAAAAAATGAAAGAGGACATTACATAATTGATGATGAGTCACTTGACTTGATAAGAATGTATGCAGATTTCAAAAAAAATGTGAAGATAACTTATAAAGATTTTAACGAACTTGAAAATATTATAAAAAATGTCTCATCTAAAGTTGAAGCTGTTCAAAGGGCATTTGATATTTTGGTTAATTATGATAATACAGCGAGAAATATTTCTACAAAAAAATTATTTTATATAACTTGTAGTGCGATCTTAGGATTATCGCATGAAAAAATAGAATTATTAGAGACAATAACAGGGGTATATCCTGATGAAAATGAAACATTAATATCTATGTATAATTATTTTTTGTATCAAGCCTATGTAATTGATATACTCCTTAATCTTTCTACACTTGAACTAGAACCTGAAGAGGAATTTTGGGATTTAGATGTTGTGAAGGGGTATGATACATATATTTTTAACATTGTCTTTAACAGGCCACCAATTACTGAAAATATAAATGAATTTTTCATGTGTGTCCTAATGAAGAAAAAATATGATGCTGAAGCAAAAAATAATCTACTCATAAAAAAACTGACTGTTTTATTAAAGGAACTCAATAAATTCTATGATGAAAATAACTTAGACTATGATAAGTGTCAGCTCATCTTCTTACATGCCATTCAGCTATTGAGTTTGACATGCCTGACAACTCTGAAATAGTATAAGTACAGTTATATGGAGGTTAACATGTCAATTATTAAAGGTGGTGCGGCAAGGTTTAAAGGTGTGATATTTTATTCAGAGAAATATATTTCAAAAGCAATTAGGAACAGAGATGGAACGATTAGTATAAATATTACTAAAAGAAAGGACATTTCAAAGTTAGAGAGAATGATTAACAAAATCCCCATAATTCGTGGATTATTCTTATTGATAAATCCGATTATAGTAATGTGGAAGATTTATCTATTTATATTTCTCCCATTTTTAGTTCTGCTTGTGTTGTTAACTCGTAATAGTGAAAATGCAGATTCATCATTATTTTTCTTATCAATTATTGCTGAATTGATTCAAAGGCATCTTTTGTTACTACTTGTAATTATATTGGTTACCTTTGGAGTTATTTGTAAAATGACAAACCTAGGTAAGTATCATGCTGCTGAACATATGGCAGACACATCGTATAGTACATTGTCCAGCCTAGCAATATCAGATGTAATTATGCAATCAAGAATACATAGACGGTGTGGAACAAATATAGTGGTCTTTCTGTTCTTTTGGTGCTACATCTTTTCTTTTTTTATTTCAGACTTATTTCTCTTAGGTGTGCTCAGTGTTTGTTTGGGATATGAATTATTTCTAATTCAATCAAGAATGCTTACACCTTTTTATTGGATTGGTGGTTTTATACAATATACTCTATTCACATCAAAGCCATCACCAAGACATGTAGAAGTTGCTGTAGCATCATATGAAGCTCTTTTAAAAGCGGAAAGAAATGATAATAAAGTATAGATCATTTTTAAAAATGAATATTGACACTTTTTGATAACTATTTTAGGATAAAGATCACTAGCATTGCATAAATTAAATCTAAAAACAAAAAATACTAAGAATGTTCAATTATTTAGTAGTTTGTCCATAAAAAAATCCTTTATACTGAATAGGACGGGTGGCTTCCTGTCCAAATCCAATATAAAGGAACTCATTATGGACAAGAATACACGATTATCATCATTTAGTAAATATTGCACCTATTCATTTTAAAAAAGTTTATGAACAAGCAGAAAATCTGAAACAAGATTATTACACAAAGAAACTAACGACAGAGGCATATATCAAACTTTTACTTTTCGCACAGCTTCATGAAACGGAAAGCCTGGAGGCAATGAGTGATGCATTACTTAATGATGACCTGCAAAAGGCACTCGGGTTTGAATCGATTAGTGCGTCTCAGCTTTCGCGTAAAAACAATGAAGTAGACCCAACGATTTTGGTAGCTTTGTTTCTGGATCTCGTCTATCAGATCCAGGGATTTCACAAAAAGCGACTGAATTCTTCCATGCCATTGAAGATCATTGATTCTAGCACATTGCCTCTTAATTTAACGAATTACAAATGGGCAACGTTTCGCAAAACAAAAGCTGGCGTGAAACTTCATTTAAGGCTTGTATTCATGGATAAAAACACCGTTTATCCGGAAAAAGCAGCCATCACACCAGCAAAAGAACACGACTGAAATCAATTAGAAGTTCTCGTCGATGACAAAGAAGCCATGTATGTGTTTGATCGAGGATACGTAGATTATGAGCGCTTTGACCGAATGACAGATGATGGCTATTTCTTCGTTTCAAGAATCAAGAAAAATGCCGTCACTCGAGATGTTTATTCTTTTTCTCTACCACCTGAATCGACTGTTTTATCCGATAAAATGGTCTATATTGGCTCCACACAAAATCGTGCAGAGAACGTCTTTCGCCTTTTGGAAGTGTCCGATACGAAAGGGAATATCCTTCGATTAATCACGAATCGATTTGATTTAAGCGCAGATGAAATCAGTGATATTTACCGCTCCCGCTGGGCAATCGAGTTGTTCTTTAAATGGCTGAAACAGCACGTGGAAATCAAACATTTTTACGGAATGAGTAAGACGGCGTTACAAAATCAAATTTACATCGCACTCATCACCTACTGTTTACATGTACTGATTCAATTAGAAACAAAAAGTAAAAAGTCGCTGCTTCGAATTAGCCGCTGGTTAAAGGCAGCATTATGGAAGCCAGCTTACATTTGGCTGCGAAGGTTTGAGAAAAAAGCCGTTCCATAACAAAGGCAAATGTCGTTGTCCCTTTTGGATGAACTGTATATAATTTTCAAAAAATGGATAAAGCCACCTTTAGTTGGACTTTGACTTTTTGGCTTAATTTATGAGAAAATTATTTACGGAATATTCCAACTATATTTATGCAATGCTAGTGAAACTGTATACTATCTAAAAAACAGATTAATAAATCTAAAATTGATATTGACAATAGATTAATAATAATTATATAAAAAGATATATTATTCTTTAATTTTAAAAGGGGAATGAGGATGTTATATTTAAATCCGGATAATTTTATTTTAAAACCGGCCTTAGCCACAATTCATTGTGAACCGAATTGGAAATGGCGAAAAAGAGACGCACCAATGCCAAATTATGATTTATTTTATGTATGGAATGGAGAAGGTACGTTATGGTTAAATAAAAAGCCATATAAAATTGGCAAAGGGCACTGTTTTTTATTTAAACCAGGTGATTGGACAGAAGCTACACATAATCCACAAAATCCTCTCGTATTAACATATATACATTTTGACGTAGAAAGTAACGTCAAATTAATCCCTTCCTCACATCGAATAATTAAAAATAGAATCGTCTTTGAATCTTTACTATCTCAGTACGTTCGCCTATTCTTAGTAGAAACCTTTGGTGCTGAAATTGAAGGTAAGTTAATTTTGAAACAAATTATGATTCATCTATTAAGGGAAGAATATGAACAACAAGAAGAAAAAGTACAGGATGAACCAGAAGATGTAAATAATAACTTGCTGGAAACGATTTTAGAAATAGCAAATTATATTCAGCAACATCCTGGAAAAACGCACACAATTGAAAGCTTAGCTGCTCGTGCCAATCTCTCTCCTCGTTATTTTTCAAAAAAATTTAAGCAAATTGTAGGACATACCGTTAAATCTTATATTGTTTATAGTCGGATAAAACGTGCTGAACACCTACTCCATAATTGCGGTATGACTGTTACAGAAACTGCCTTTGCGCTTGGATACAACGACTTGCACTTTTTTAGTCGGCAGTTTAAACAATATACTGGTAAAAACCCGTCCGAAATTCGATAAAAAAGTAAACTAGTAGTTTCCACTGTTATAGGTATTACCTATAGCAGTTTTTTTATAGAAAAAAGATCGATTCATTTTTCCAAGGTTGGTAAAAAAGTGCAAATTTTATGTCAAAAAAGCTAAAGAAATTGAACAGTAAAAATAATAACATAAGTTTAGAAAAACAAATAAAGAGGGAGGAATTAAATGCAGCACTCGTGGATGCTTAATAAACAAGGAATGTACGACCCACAATACGAACATGATGCTTGTGGTATAGCTATGTTAGCCAATATAAATGGTCGTCAAAACCATACCATTATTTCACAAGCGATCTTTGCCCTTGAACGGTTGAATCATCGCGGTGGTCGTGATGGGCAACGAGCAATAGGAGATGGAGCAGGGATTTTAACACAAATTCCTCACAAATTATTTCAAAATGAATGGAAAAAGCAAGGAGTAATTTTACCAGAACAGGGAATGTATGGAGTAGGAATGTTTTTCCTTCCACAAAATAAAAGTTCAAGAAAACGATGTGAGGAAATCATTAACCATACAATTGTAGAAGAAAATTTAGATTTAATCGGGATTAGACATGTGCAAATCAATGATACAATTTTGAGTCAAAAGGCCAAAGAAACCCAGCCTGTTATATGTCAAGTATTTATTAAATCTCCATTCGAGCAACCAAAAGATATTAAATTCGAAGGAAAATTATATAAACTTCGTAGAAAAATAGAAAATACATTGAAAAAAGAACTTTCAAGACATGATCTTTTTTACATTGTTAGTTTTTCAGCTCGAACAATCATTTATAAAGGTCTTTTATTACCAGAACAGCTCGGAAAATTTTATTTAGATCTTAGTAATGAATTATATGAGTCCGCTATGGCGATGGTCCATAACCGATTTAGTACGAACACATTTCCTAGTTGGCAAAGAGCTCAACCGAACCGGTTTATCATTCATAATGGCGAAATAAATACAATTACAGGTAATGTCAATTGGATGAGAGCTAGAGAAGCTTCCTTTCAAACGAATGAAATTGAGGATATTCAACAATTAGTGCCGATTATCGATGAAAACGGTAGTGACTCAGCAATGTTCGATAACGCATTAGAATTTCTCGTATTATCTGGTTGGTCATTACCACACGCGATGATGATGATGATTCCAGAACCATGGGAAAAGCAAGAATTAATAGAAGAACAAAAAAAGGCGTTTTATCAATATCATAGTGGATTAATGGAACCTTGGGACGGGCCGGCGGCAATGGCGTTTACAGATGGAATACAAATTGGAGCTTGTCTTGATCGAAACGGTTTACGTCCAGCACGGGTTATTATCACTGAAGATGACTTTATTTGTGTTGCATCAGAAGTTGGTGTCATCAATATTCCAGAAGAAAAAATATTGTACAAAAACAGACTTCGACCTGGACAAATGCTTTTAGTCGATTTAGAAAAAGGATGCTTATATTTAGATAAGGAACTAAAACAAAATATCATTTCGAAACGGCCATATCAAAGACTTGTTGATGAAATTTTTATTCCTATAGAAAAATTACCTAATCATATAAGCAATTCAAAAAGTTTTTCCAAAGAAGCCATTCTTCAAAAACAGAAAATTTATGGCTATACAAATGAAGAATGGGAAAAAGTTTTAAAGCCTTGCGTCTTAGAAGGGTATGAACCGACGGGCTCAATGGGTTACGATGCTCCATTAGCCATCATATCTAACAAACCACAACTTTTATTTAATTATTTCAAACAAAAGTTTGCTCAAGTTACAAATCCTCCAATTGATGCGATTAGAGAGGAAGCTATTACATCACTAGAAGTATTATTAGCTAAGGGTGGAAATCTACTACAACCTGATAAAACAACTACAAAAAAAATACAACTAAAATCACCGGTTTTGTCGGAATTAGAAATGAATAAAATTGAAGGTTTGCAAACGAAAGAATGGAAAACGGAAAGAATTTCAACTTTATTTCCAGTTAACGGTAGCCTTGAACAATCTTTACATCAACTGTTTCAAAAAGTCGATGGTGAAATTGATAAAGGTAGCAATATTCTAATTCTTAGTGACCGGGAAGTTAGTAAAAACTTTGCAGCTATTCCTTCTTTATTAGTTATTTCTGCTGTCCACCATCATTTAATTCGAACGGGTAAACGAAATAAAGTTAGTTTAATAGTCGAATCTGGTGAACCAAGGGAAGTTCATCATTTTGCAACATTACTTGGTTATGGAGCTAATGCAGTTTATCCTTACCTTATTTATGAATCGTTACCAATTTTATTAGAAGAAGATGAATACCAAGTTTCCATTGATGAAGCAAGTCGGAATTTTGTGAAAGCAATGACGAAGGGTTTATTAAAAGTTATGTCTAAAATGGGGATCTCTACTGTACAAAGCTACATTGGTGCCCAAATATTCGAAGCAATTGGAATTAATCATAGTGTTATTGATCAATATTTTCCAAAAACCCCTTCAAAATTAAGTGGTTTAACTATCGAAGATATTGGAAAAGAAGTTCGCTTGCGTCATGAGAGTGCATTTCAACAACTAAATGTCGAACTAGAGACAGGGTCTGATTTTCAATGGCGTGCAGGTGGAGAGCAACATTTATTCCAACCAAAAACCATTTTATTATTACAACAAGCAGTACGTACTGGGAATTATAAAGTGTACAAAGAATACGCCCAATTAATTAATGAAGAAATTAGCCAAAAAACCTCAGTACGCGGTCAACTGACATTTCATTTTAAAAGAAAACCAATACCGATTGAAGAAGTGGAGCCAGTTGAATCAATTTTGAGACGTTTTAAAACAGGAGCGATGTCCTTTGGTTCAATTAGTAAAGAAGCACATGAGGCATTGGCTATCGCCATGAATCGTATCGGTGGAAAAAGTAATAGTGGAGAAGGTGGAGAAGACCCTGCACGTTTTATACCAGATGAAAATGGAGATTCAAAATGTAGCAGAATCAAACAAGTGGCATCGGGAAGATTTGGTGTAACAAGCCATTACCTTGTTAATTGTGATGAAATTCAAATAAAAATGGCTCAGGGAGCAAAACCAGGTGAAGGAGGACAATTGGCAGGTCATAAAGTAACTCCAGAAGTTGCTAAAACAAGAGGAACGTTACCAGGAATTGAATTAATATCACCACCCCCTCACCATGATATTTATTCTATTGAAGACTTAGCACAACTAATATTTGATTTAAAAAATGCTAACTCGAAAGCAAGGATTAATGTGAAACTTGTTTCAGAATCAGGCGTTGGTACAATTGCTGCCGGTGTTGCAAAAGCAAATGCTGATGTGATTTTAATTAGTGGGTATGATGGTGGCACTGGTGCAGCAGTAAAGTCAAGTATAAAACATGCAGGTATGCCTTGGGAATTGGGTTTAATTGAAACACATCAGACCTTAATTTTGAATGGATTAAGGAATCAAGTGACACTTGAAACTGACGGTAAGATGATGACGGGTCGTGATGTTGTAATTGCTGCTTTACTTGGTGCAGAAGAGTTTGGATTTTCAACCTTACCATTGGTTGCTCTCGGCTGTGTGATGATGCGAGTTTGTCATTTAGATACATGTCCAGTTGGTATTGCAACACAAAATCCGTTGTTGCGAAAAAATATGGTTGGTACTGCAGATCAAATTATTCATTTAATGCATTTTATTGCTAAAGAAATTCGTGAATATATGTCCCAGTTAGGATTTAGAACGATTGACGAAATGGTAGGAAGAACGGACATGTTAAAACAAGCTCAATCTAATAATTGGAAGGCTCAAAAACTAGATTTATCACCAATTTTAGAGTACATGCCTTTTGAAAGACATCAAAAAGTACAATCTGATCATGAAATCAATCACACATTAGATTATCAATTATTACTTCCGATTTATAAGGATTATTTGAAGAATAGGGAACCAATTCAATCAATATTTCCTATTCAAAATATACATCGGTCGGTTGGTACTTTATTGGGAAGTGAAATTTCTAGACAGTTTGGATCCGATGGATTACAAAAAGACACGCTTCATTTTCACTTTATTGGTTCTGCAGGTCAAAGCTTCGGAGCGTTTTTACCAACTGGGGTGACCTTAACATTAGAAGGTGAGGCTAATGATTATGTTGGTAAAGGGTTATCTGGTGGAAAAATGGCGATCTATCCTTCTAATAAATCTAAATTTAAAGCCGAACAAAATATAATAGCAGGAAATGCATTGTTTTATGGAGCAACAAGTGGTGAAGCGTATATTCGTGGCATTGTTGGGGAGCGGTTTTGTGTAAGAAATAGTGGAGCACATGTTGTTGTTGAAGGAATTGGTGATCATGGTTGTGAGTATATGACAGGAGGAAGTGTCGTCATATTAGGTGAAGTTGGGCAAAACTTTGCTGCAGGAATGTCAGGTGGTATTGCCTATATTCCAGTCGATAATATTGAAAAATTCTTTATTATCTGCAATACAGAATTTGTAAATATTGAATCTTTAGAAGATGAAGAGGAAATTGATTTTGTAAAAAGTCAAATAGAAAAACATTATTACTATACCTATAGTACAGTAGCTAAGAAATACTTACAAAATTGGGACTCCTATGTGTCACGTTTTATAAGAGTGATACCAAAAGAATATAAGAGAATTCTAGCTGACTCAAAACGTAAAAGCGTAAATGTAGAGATTGGAGGTTAGTAGATGGGAAGTGCTACTGGATTTATTGATTTTAAAAGGAAATCTGTTCATTATCGGAATCCGTTAGACAGAATTAAAGATTGGCAAGAAATCGACCAACTTCCTTCTGAAAGAATACTTCGGCAACAGGCTTCTCGTTGTATGAATTGTGCCGTTCCCTTTTGTCATAACGGCAGTAAATTAGCAGGCATGACGACTGGTTGTCCAGTTTATAACTTAATACCGGAATGGAATGACCTTGTTTATAAGGGAAAATGGAAGGAAGCATATAAGCTGTTAAGTAAAACAAATCCATTTCCAGAGTTTACAGGTCGTGCTTGTCCAGCACCTTGTGAAGCCGGTTGTATTGCATCATTAGCCAATGAATCTGTCACAATTAAAAACATTGAGCGTGCAATCATTGATAAAGCTTTTGAAGAAGGTTGGGTCAAACCACAAATTCCAAAAAACCGAACTGGAAAAAAAGTTGCCATAATTGGCTCAGGCCCGGCCGGACTTTCATGTGCTTCTATCTTAAATCAGTATGGACACACGATAACAGTGTACGAACGAGATGATAGAGTTGGCGGATTATTAACATATGGAATTCCTAAAATGAAAATTGACCAAAATGTTGTTGATCGAAGAATTAGTTTATTAGAAAAAGAAGGAATTCAGTTTCTTACAAATGTAGAAATTGGAAGACAGATTACACTTAATCAATTACGTTCGGAATATGATGCAGTTGTCCTTTGCATCGGTTCCACTCGGCCTCGTGATTTACAAATACCAGGTAGAAATAATAAGGGCATTTATTTTGCAATGGATTATTTACATTCCACAACCAAAAGTTTACTAGATTCAAATTTTTTAGATGGCAACTATATTTCTGCTGAAGGTAAAGATGTGGTCGTTATTGGTGGAGGAGATACTGCAACTGATTGTATATCAACAGCAATTCGACAAAAATGTAAAAGTCTTGTTCAATTTGATATTTATCCAAAACGTCCAATTAATCGACATGATGACAATCCTTGGCCCCAATATCCTAAAATTTATAAATTAGATTCAGGTCAGGAGGAAGCCGCAAGTGTTTTTGGTCATGACCCAAGATCATTTGCTACAACAGCATTAGAATTTATCAGTGATAAAAATGGCAATGTTATCGGAGTTAAAAGTACAAAAGTAAAAACCGTTATTAAAAATAATGGTCAAAAAATTCGAGAAACGATTCCAAAAACAGAAAAAATATGGCCAGCTCAATTGATTTTACTTGCAGTTGGTTTTGTAGGACCTGAAACAGATATCTTTAAAAATAGTAAAATTACAGTCAATGAAAATTCGACTATTAGGGTCAAAGATGGCAAATACCATACAGATGAAGAAGGAATATTTGTTGCTGGCGATGCCCGCAAAGGTGCAAGTTTAATTGTTTGGGCAATTCAAGAAGGAAAAGAGGCCGCAATCGAATGTCATGAATATATCATGAATAAATGAATGTACAGAATGGGGTATCAAGAATGTTTAAGACAGACTACATCCAAAACATATTTGCAGATCGAATTGGCGGAAAACAATTTGGTCTAACAAATGAAATTTATAAATTTGAGAAAATTAAAAGAGCAAAAAGAGAAGCAACTAAGAGACATCCGGAAAAACAATTAATTGACCTAGGTGTCGGTGAACCGGATGCTAAGGCAGACGATAGAGTTATCAAAATTTTAGCAGAAGAGGCGAATTTATCGGAAAATCGTTTTTATGCGGATAATGGAATAGATGATTTTAAAATTGCAGCTGCAACATATATGAAAAAAGTATTTGGAGTAGATAACCTAGATCCTTTAACTGAAATTAATCATGTTATAGGTACAAAATCAGCTCTAGCGATGATTCCAACTGCATTCATTAATCCAGGTGATATAACAATTATGCCTTCTCCTAATTATCCAGTTCTAGGTACACATACTGAGTATTTAGGAGGTAAGGTTGTTCATTTACCGTTACTAGAAGAAAACTCTTTTTTACCAAAGTTAGAAACATTATCTGATGAGGTTTTAAAAAAAGCAAAACTACTTTATTTAAACTATCCAAATAATCCAACTGGGGCTGTTGCAAATCGACAATTTTTTAAAGATGTGGTTACTTTCGCGAAAAAACATGAACTTATAGTCATCCATGATGCTGCTTATGCAGGTCTAGTCTTTGATGGTGAAGAACCACTTAGTTTTCTCTCCGTATCCGGTGCTAAGGATGTTGGAATCGAGTTACATTCTTTATCTAAAGCTTTCAACATGACAGGTTGGCGAATTGGATTTATAGCAGGTAATGCAAAACTTGTTTCGGCAATTGCTTTTGTTAAAGATAACTTCGATTCAGGTCAATTTATACCTATTCAAAAAGCTGCTGCTTATGCTTTATCTCTACCCGAGATAACAAAGCAAACTGCAGAAAAATATTCAAGAAGACATGAGTATTTAACTAAAGTACTAAAAGATTTAGGGTTTTGTGTCAAAAAACCAAAAGGCTCATTTTACTTATATGTCAGAATACCAAAATCGGTAGAAAATGGACCAGAATTCAAATCAGCGGAACAATTTAGCCAATATTTAATCAACGAACATTTAATCTCAACCGTACCTTGGGATGATGTAGGGAGTTATATTCGCTTATCTGTTACTTTTGAAGCTAATAGTGTGGAGGAGGAGAAAAAAGTTTTTGAAGAGATTAAAGCAAGGCTTACTACTACTAAATTTATCTTTTAAGGGGGAAAGAAATGTTTTTTACTAAAATGCATGGGTTAGGTAATAACTATGTCGTTTTTAACCAGCTGGATGAACCAGAAAATATCTTGGAAGAACATGAGTATCCTGATTTATCTAGATATGTTTCAGATGTTAACTTTGGCATTGGTTCTGACGGTATTATTCTAATTTGTTCTTCAAACATCGCTGATTTTAAAATGAGAATTTTCAATGAAGATGGTTCTGAAGCAAAAAACTGTGGAAATGGTTTACGTTGTGTTGCTAAGTATTTATACGATCACATGTATGCGAAGAGTCCGCGTTTCAGCATTGAAACTAGAGGAGGTGTTGTAAACGTAGAAATTGAAGAAGGCTTCGAACAAAGACAGTCAGTCCAGTCCATTACGGTTGATATGGGTGAACCAAAACTATTAAAATCTATGATTCCAATGAAAGGTGATCCCTTCAGTATTACGATTAACGAACCTTATACATTTGATGGAAATGTGTATTATTTAACTTGTGTCTCAATGGGAAACCCCCATGCAATTATTTTTGTTGATGATGTGAATGCATTTCCATTAGAAAAGCTTGGTCCCATCATTGAAAACTCCAGTCTTTTTCCAGAACGTATAAACGTCGGAATCGTTCAGGTGAAGGGACCAAAAGAACTGGATTATCGAGTGTGGGAAAGAGGATCAGGAATGACAATGGCTTGTGGTACAGGTGCTTGTGCTGCTGTTGTCGCAGCTACAATGAATCAATATCTTGAAAAATATGAACCTATTATCGTTCATCTACCAGGTGGTGATTTAACAATTCGGTGGGATGAAAAGGGCCATGTTTGGAAAAAAGGTGAAGCGGATTATATTTGTCATGGTGAATTAAAGTATAGCAAAAATAAATTAAAAAAATTGGGGAGTTGAGTATGGTGAAAAAAGAACAAATCATGGAAAAGGTAAAAGAAGAAAACGTACGTTATATTCGGTTACAGTTCACCGACTTATTTGGAACGGTTAAAAATGTTGAAATACCTGTAAGTCAGCTACCTAAGGCATTAAACAATAAAATGATGTTTGATGGATCATCTATTGAAGGGTTTGTAAGAATTGAAGAATCAGATATGTATTTATACCCCGACTTGAACACCTTTGTTATATTCCCTTGGGATTCGGAAAGAGGTAAGGTTGCACGACTTATTTGTGATATTTATAACCCGGACGGAAAACCTTTTGAAGGAGATCCGAGAAATAATTTAAAACGAGTATTAAAAGAAATGGAAGATCTAGGTTTTACAAGTTTCAATGTTGGACCGGAACCAGAATTTTTCCTCTTTAAACTTGATGAATATGGGGAACCAACCCTTGAACTTAATGATAATGGTGGCTATTTTGATTTAGCACCTACAGATTTAGGAGAAAACTGCAGACGTGATATCGTACTTGAATTAGAAGCAATGGGCTTTGAAATCGAGGCTTCTCACCATGAAGTTGCCCCTGGTCAACACGAGATTGACTTTAAATATCAAAATGCCTTAAAAGCTTGTGATGACATTCAAACTTTTAAATTAGTTGTGAAAACAATTGCAAGAAAACACGGATTATTAGCAACATTTATGCCGAAACCATTACTTGGTATTAATGGTTCAGGTATGCATAGCAACTTAAGCTTATTTAAAAATAATGAAAATGCCTTCTATGATAAAAATGGACTACTAGAATTAAGTGACACAGCGTTCAGTTTCATGGCAGGAGTATTAAAACATGCACCAAATTTCACTGCCATTACAAACCCAACGGTAAACTCATATAAAAGATTAGTTCCTGGATATGAAGCACCGTGTTATGTAGCTTGGTCAGCAAGAAACCGTAGCCCATTAATTCGTATTCCTGCATCACGTGGTATGAGTACACGAATTGAGGTTCGAAGTGTTGATCCTTCAGCTAATCCGTATCTTGCAATGGCCGTTTTACTTGCTGCTGGATTAGATGGAATAAAAAATAAACTAACAGCTCCACAACCGGTTGACCAAAATATATATGCTTTGTCTAAAAAACAACGCGAGGAACTCGGAATTATCGACTTACCAGCTACTCTTGCTGATGCTATAGAATTACTTAAATCTGATGAAGTTATGACAAAAGCATTAGGTCGTCATTTGTTTGAACGGTTTGTCGAAGCGAAGGAAATCGAATGGGATTTGTTCAGAACTCAAGTACATCCATGGGAACGAGAGCAATATTTAACACAGTATTAGTATGAATTGCAAACTAAGAATATAACAAAAAGAGGTGTTGTTCTGTGTGTGGAATTACCGGATGGGTAGATTGGAATATGGATTTAACCCAATATGTACCTGTAATGAAAAAAATGACAGCAAGCTTGTCTAAACGAGGTCCTGATGCATTAAAGGTTTGGGGCTCACATAACATTCTCCTTGGTCATGCCCGACTTGTCGTAGTTGACCCTAAAGGCGGTTTGCAGCCAATGGTAAAAGTAAAAAATGGAAAAAAATATCACATTATATATAATGGTGAACTTTATAATACGGAAGACTTGCGTAAAGAACTATTAAAAAGAGGATATTCCTTTAATTCCTATTCAGATACAGAAGTGTTATTAACCACATATCTGGAATGGAAAGAGGAATGTGTAAAGTATTTAAATGGAATTTTTGCCTTTGCAATTTGGGATGAAGAGAAGGAAGAATTGTTTATGGCACGGGATCGCCTGGGTGTTAAGCCACTTTTTTATAGTGAAAACAATGGATCACTTATTTTTGCCTCAGAAATTAAGGCAATATTAGCACATCCACAAAGAAAGGCGGAAATAGAGAGGGAAGGACTTCAGGAACTATTCGGCTTAGGTCCTTCTCGGACGCCGGGTCACGGTATTTTTCGTGGAATAAATGAAATTCGACCCGCATATGCAGCTATATTTAATCGTAATGGTTTTAAGAAATGGCGTTATTGGCAAGTGGAAAGTCATCAACATCAACATAGCTTAAACGATACCATTAAACAAGTTTCGAACCTTGTAAAGGATGCCATCGAACGTCAATTGGTTGCTGATGTACCTGTTTGTACCTTTTTATCTGGAGGAGTAGATTCCAGTGCCATTAGTGCGATTACATCAGCTTATTTTAAAAAAGAGGGCAGAGGACCACTCCATACGTATTCAATTGATTATGAACAAAATCAACAGTATTTTAAATCCAGTTTATTTCAACCTGAGGAAGATACTCCTTGGATTTCCAAAATGGAGGAATACTTGAAAACGAATCATCATGCACTTGTGATTAATCATGAGATATTAGTCGATTACTTGGATAAGGCTGTATTCGTTAGAGATTTACCTGGAATGGCAGATGTCGATGCTTCACTATTATGGTTTTGTGAGCAAATAAAAGAAAATTTTACAGTTAGCTTATCGGGTGAATGTGCAGATGAGATCTTTGGCGGCTATCCGTGGTTTTATCGCGACGATCTATTGAATGCCAATGGTTTTCCTTGGATGACATCTGCTAAAAACAGACAGGATTTATTACGAGCGCATTGGCAAGAGAAATTGAAACTAAACGAATATGTCTTAGAAAGATACAACGAAACAATTGCTGAAGTTCCAAAACTAGAAGGAGAAACTGTATCTGAGTCACGTCGTCGCGAAATGTTTTATTTAAATATGATTTGGTTTATGCCAACCTTATTAGAACGAAAGGATCGCATGAGTATGGGAGCAAGCTTGGAAGTTCGTGTTCCATTTGCCGATCATCGAATTGTTGAATATGCTTGGAATATTCCTTGGAATTGGAAAATGCTGAATGGGCGCGAGAAAGGCTTATTACGAAAGTCATTAGAAGGAATCCTTCCGAATGATGTTTTATATCGAAAAAAAAGCCCCTATCCAAAAACCCATCATCCACTTTATATAGAACTTGTGAAGAAAAAGTTAAAAAACATACTCGAAAAAAAATCCTCACCAATTTTAGAACTAATATCAAAACAAAAAATACAAGAACTGATCGATTCAAATGGTGCTTCTTTTAAAAAACCGTGGTTTGGTCAGTTGATGACAGGCCCACAACTTTTGGCACATATTTCCCAAATCAATACATGGCTTGAACAATTTAATATTAATATTTTAGACCACTAGGTGTGAACCAGAGGATGATCCTCTGTCACAATAAACATTAAATAGAAAGAGGAGGAAAAAGATGGAGGAAGTATTTTACTTAAACAGTATTTGGATTATTCTAGGTGCATTTTTAGTCATTTTCATGCAAGCAGGCTTCATTCTATTAGAAACCGGTTCGACAAGGATGAAAAATGCAGGGCATATTGCTGGAAAAACCGTGTTTTCTTTCGGTATTGTTGCACTTACATTTTGGGCTGTTGGTTATGGTTTTATCTTCGGAGAAAATAGCAATTTCTTTGTAGGATTATCAGATTTCTTCTTCTCAGGAGAGGAAGCAGAAAACAGCGATTATTCATCTACAGCATTCTTTTTATTTCAATTAGCCTTTGCAGGGATTTCTTTAGCCGTTGCTTCTGGCGGATTTGCTGAACGAGCAAAACTTTCCGTTTATTTAATATTTGCCGTATTATTTTCTATATTTGTATATCCAGTAATTGCTCATTGGATTTGGGGAGACGGTTGGTTAGCTGAGCATGGCAAACAAGATTTTGCGGGATCTACAGTTGTCCATTTAACAGGTGCAATGGCAGCCCTAGCAGCTAATATATTATTAAAACCAAGAATTGGAAAATATAATGCCAATGGTACTAGTAATAATTTAAGTGGTCACAATCAAGTTTATACAGCGCTAGGTGTCTTTATTCTATTTGTAGGATGGTTTGGATTTAATGCAGGTAGTACGCTAGTAGTAGATGATGCATTTTTCGCTTTTGTAGCAATAAATACTACACTAGCAGCAGCTTCAGGTTCAATTGGTGCATTACTTATATCATGGTTTGTTTTAGGCAAATCTGATGTACCGACTACTTTAAATGGAACATTGGCTGGTCTTGTTGCTATTACAGCTTCTTGTGCCTTTGTTGAAACATGGGCAGCAGTTTTGATTGGATTTATTGCAGGAATTACAGTTTTTTATAGTGCTAGATTTTTTGATAAATATAAAATTGACGATCCAATCTATGCTTTATCTGTACATGGTGTTGCAGGTGTTTGGGGTACTTTATCTACAGGTTTTTTTGCTACACCAAAATTAGCAACAGTAGGTCAAGCCGGACTCTTTTATGGTGGTGGCTTCACACAGCTTGGAGTTCAAGCAATGGGGGTAGTTGTTTCAGCAGCCTATGCCTTTGTTGTATCTTACATTTTATTACTTATTATTAAAATGGTTTTAAAAGGACTTCGTGTATCGGAAGAAGAAGAGGTGATCGGATTAGATTTAACTGAACATGGATCCTATGGATATCCAGAAGCGTTAGGTGAAAAAAATTCTAAATCAGCGATATAATACGGTGACAATAGACTGGTTTATATAAAAATATTTTAATGTTTTGACAAAGTTCGGAATTTGGTTAAGTGGTAGATTATATTAAATCCCCTATGCCAATCTTCAATCATGTAACCATTATCCAGCAGGAAAATGGTTACATTTTTTCTGAAAAATTTTTATTCTTAAAATATAGGTGGGATAATTATGAAACCAGGATATTTAATTCTGGAAACTGGAGAAATCTTTAAAGGAAAGATAATAGGAAATAAAAATGTACCCGTTTTTGGAGAAGTCGTGTTTAACACAAGTATGACAGGATACCAAGAAATAATGACTGATCCTTCATATGCAGGTCAAATTGTTGTATTCACTTATCCTTTAGTGGGGAATTATGGAATTGATGAAAAGTTTAGTGAGAGTCTGCAAGTTCATGCCAATGCAATAGTTGTAAAAGAATTAGAAATGGAATCCAATCCATTAGATAAGACTAATTCCCTATTAAGTATGATTGAAAAATTTAATTTGCCTTGTTTAATTGATGTTGATACTAGACAATTAGTAAGAAGCATTAGAGAAAAAGGGACTGTTCAGGGGATAATCTCTGATCGTTTAACAACTCCATTATATTTTCAAAAAAACGTTAATCTATTAAATAAAGTAACAACAAAATCAGTTACTACTTATGAAAAAAAAGGTCCACATATCCTATTACTTGACTTTGGTTATAAAAAGTCTATATTGGACTATTTATTAGATGTAAAAAAATGTAAAGTAACAGTAGTACCATATTTTTATCCAATAGAAAAAATACATGAATTAAAACCAGATGGAGTAGTAATTAGTAATGGGCCAGGTAATCCAATGACTGCTCGTGACCAATTTGAAAAAATTAGACAAATAACAGAGGTTTACCCAACATTAGGAATTTGTCTTGGTCATCAATTAATTGCATTAGCATACGGATTAAAAACTAAAAAACTTTTATTTGGTCATCGAGGTGGAAATCATCCAGTAAAAGATTTGGAAACAGATAAAGTATATATTACTTCTCAAAATCACGGATATGTAGTAGAAGATTTTTCAATAAATGAATCAGAATTTGAAATCGCGTTTATTAACGTGAATGATGGGACAATTGAAGGCTTACGCCATAAAAGAAAACCAATAATTACAGTACAATTTCATCCAGAAGGACATCCTGGTCCACTTGATACAGAATTTGTTTTCGATCATTTTCTACAATCTATAATCTATTAAACATTAGTTTTGATCTAGCGATGGGCCAATTGATTTTATATTCTACATTCCTAGTTAAGGGTGTGTTATTATGCGAGAAACATTTACATCTTATCAATCGATAAAAAGGTGGTATGACAAGAATTATACTTGTTATTTAGAAAGTATTGATAAGTTACACTCGTTTCACGAAATGATCTTAAAATCCGTATTCGCAATAACATTGAAAGATATGATAAAACAATATGGCCCACCACCTTGCGAATTTTCTTGGTTTGTTATGGGAAGTGCAGGAAGGTGTGAACAAGCAGTAGTTAGTGATCAAGATCATGGAATCATTTATAAAGAACAGGGGACAACTCAAGTTACGTATTTTTTAACATTTGGTAAGAAACTTATGCAAGCATTGGAATACATTGGTTTTCCGATTTGTGATGGGAATGTAATGAGCTCAAACCCAATATGGTGTCGATCTGAAAAAGAATGGGAAGCTCAAATTAACCATTGGATCCAAGAGAGCTCTTGGCAATCTTTAAGATATATATTAATTTTTATGGATGCAAGAGTTGTAGTTGGTGATAAAAAGCAGCTAGCAACTTTAAAAAAACTTGTCTATCAGATGATTGAACAACAACCATCTATTTTAGACAGATTACTAGAGAATACAAAATTTAAAATAGACGCTATAGGAATTGTTAACCAATTTTTACCTATCACAACTGGTCCCTATAGTGGATGTATTAATATAAAATTAACTGCTTTATTTCCTTATGTTAACGCAATTCGTTTATTAGCTATCATTGAAAAAATCGAAGCGACTTCCACGCTATCTCGAATGGAAGCTCTTGGTTTATATGAACAGTATAAAGTGATGATGGAAACACATATTGACAACTTCAAAAAATTAATGCAAATGAGAATTTCTAAAAAGGAAATAACACATTATGAAGATACACATTATCTCAATATTAAAAGCCTTACTAAATTAGAGAAAAAGAAGCTTAAACAGATATTTAAAGATTTAAAAGTACTTCAAAAGTATACAAAATTGAGAGTGCAAGAGGTCGTGAGTAATGAAAAATAATCCTTTGTATCATTTTTTTAATCAATTTCGAGGAAAAATCTCCTCCAGTATTTATATACCTTTTTTGGGTAAGGCCGATCGGAACCACCTTGCTTTGTTAAGGAATCTAGAAAAAGAAATGGAAGTAGATAAGTGTTTAGATGTACCTTTAAATAAATTAAATGTGGTCATCTTTGATTTTGAAACTACAGGATTTTATCCAGAAAAAGGTGATTCAATTCTCTCAATTGGAGCTATAAAAATTATAAATGGACAAATGGATACTAATAAAACTTTTTATTCATTAGTATATAATGAAAGAAGACTGCCTGATGAGATTAAACAATTAACCGGAATAGACGAATCTGAATTGCTGTCTGCCCCACCAATAGCGGACGTATTAATCCAGTTTTATCAATTTGTTCAAAACGCCCCACTGGTTGCTCATCATGCGAACCACGAAAAAAAATTTCTACAGCATGCAAATTGGAAAACTTTTAAAAAAATGTATTCCCATCGAATTATTGATACATCACTTGTGTTTAATATTGCTAATCCAGATAAAAGTATTGTCAGTCTAGATGATTATTGTGCTATTTGTGATATACAAGTTCAAAATCGCCATCATGCATTAGGGGACGCAATCACACTGGCCAAGTTATGGCAGATTTATATTCAAAAACTAAAATTAATAGGATGTACTACGTTAAAGGATGTATATGAACAACTCGCAATGAATAACTAATCTATGAGTAAGTTTTTATAATTTTTTCCACTTTTTTAGATTTTTCCTCTCTAGGTATAACTTCAATCAGCATTACAAAACATGAAAGGGATAACCACATGACTTTGTTCTTACATAATCCATTCGAACTATCCTATGTTTTGTAAAAGCTTTCATATATAAGAATTAGTAAATTTTTAACAATTAGACAGATCTTCACTAGAATTATTAGGTATATTTGATCGATTTGGGTTTTAATGGTAAGTACATTATTACTGCATTTAAATATTTGTCTCATCACCATATTCTGTGATGTTCACACAATTCCGGTAATAAGTTAGCGAGATTGATACTCAATCTAGAGTAGCTCCTTCGTCAGCTTGCAGACCACTAAGTGGGTAGAATGGAAGTGGTCAAGCGCTTTCCTTGACGGCTTCCATTCTAGCCACTACAATGCGGAAAGCTGATGAAGGGCATGGTTAAGCAACCTGATTTTTATAAGTTTTACCTGTACATTCCAAAAATACACGTAGCCGAAATCTTTCAAGGTTTCTGAAGCCAAAAGCACGTCTTTTGATGTTCTTAATCTTATGGTTTGTACCTTCAATCCGGCCATTCGTAAAAGGTGTAAGAAAATATTGTAAAATTTGTGCCTTCCAATTTTCTATCGTCTTGGCAACTTGATGAAATGAAGGAAATGGGCTGCTCCATGCGAGTTGAATCCATTCTTCTAAGAGTGAATCAGCTGTATCATAGTCATTCACTTGGTATATTTCTCTAAAGAGTTCTTTTAGAAAATAGGCATATGACAATTCTGAATGCTCTTTGAGCATCTCGTCTAATTGTTGTTTTTCATTAGCCGTTAACTTTTCAGAACCTTTCAAGAGAAAAAAGGTAGGGTATTCTCTGATTTGGACAAAAACACATTCCAGAGAAAGGAGAACCCTACCTATGTCTAAAAGTATACCGAATGTAGACTGGGCAAATCAACTGGAAAGTGTGATTCGTCAGTTTGTAAAGGAAAAATTAGAACTGATCATGCGGGAAGAAATGAAAAATTTCCTCGAAATCGAACAGGCCGGAACATCGAATATGAGAAACGGCTACTATCAACGAAATCTAGATACGCAATATGGCCGGATTGAAGGCCTTTTGGTCCCAAGAGATCGAAATGGGGAATTTCAAACGCAGCTGTTTGCCCCTTACCAACGTCATACTGGTTGGCTCGAGGAAGCCGTCATCAAAATGTATCAAAGTGGCATGAGTACGAGGGAAATTGGCAAGTTTATCGAACGAATTTTAGGAAATGCCTATTCTCCAACGACGATCAGTCGTATTACCGATGTCGTGAAGGAAGACATCGAGAAATGGCACAATCGTCCTCTACATCAGCGTTATTCGGTCTTATATTTGGATGGTTTATACGTAAAACTTCGTCGCGAAACCGTGGAGAAAGAAGTCATTTATGTGGTGTTAGGGGTGAACGAAGAAGGAAATCGCGAAATTCTTGATTTCTTTGTGGGAGGACAAGAAAGTGCCTATGTATGGCAAGAAATTCTTCAAAACCTCTACCAAAGAGGCGTCAAGGAAGTGCTTCTGGGAGTATTCGATGGTCTTCCGGGGCTGGAGGAAGCTTTTCGCTCGGTTTATCCGAAAGCCGATGTGCAGCGTTGTGTCGTTCACAAAGTACGTAATACCTTACATCGTGTTCGGAAAAAAGATCAATTTGAAGTGGCAGAGGATCTCAAACTGATTTATCGCGCACCGAATAAGGAGATAGCGTTACAGATGTTTCAACAGTTTGAGTCGAAATGGTCCAGCAAGTACCCGAGAGAAGTCCAATCTTGGGCCAATGAGTTGGATGTCCTCCTTACATTTATGGATTATCCAAGCAGTATTCGAAGTGTGATTTACACGACGAATGCCATCGAACGAACAATCAAGGAGATTCGGAAACGCCTAAAGCCGATGAACAGTTTGAGCAGTTTAGAAGCCGCTGAAAAAGTCGTGTATTTGACCATTCAAGATTTTAATGAGAAATGGGCAGGGCGAAAGTTACGAGGATTTGCCGAAGCGCATGAAGCCCTTCAACGAATGTTTGAAGAACGTTATTGTTAACCAAATATTGTAAATAAACAAAATAAGGGGATTCTCCCTTTCCACACAGGAGACTGAATATTGAGTCTCTTGTGTAGAGGAAATATCCCCCTCTATTCTAAATCCATTTCAGAGATACCCTATCTATTTCAGAGATACCCTATCTATCTTACATTACACAAAATTCTTGACGGTACCGTTGAAAAATCTTTAATAGTAGTGATACTTTTATTAATGATATTTAAACCATTTTAGTAGATAAAAATTTGCATTGCACTTAAAAAACCACAATTTCGTTGTGGTTTTTGTATTGATTAAAACAGGAGAGCATTGCATATTATTAGCTCCGGTAATATACGTAGCTCCTAGAAAATGCATTCTAATTTTCTGCGTGGGATGGATAGCTGCTGCAGCTACCGTTGTTGTGCGGATGCTAAGGCCTAGGTAGAACCCGAAAGGACGATTTGCCCGAGGCAGGCTACTTGCGGGTCACGTCCTGTGCGTTGGAGGCTCACCAGCCATTAGCGAGCCCGAAAGTATATTCCCGGAGCATCTAAATACTAAAAATTCGGATTTATAAACGACCAATATGTTTTGTCATGGTCTTCAAGGTTAACTTAATTTTTCTATAACTGCTTTTGTAACACCTTTCGTAGATTGAGGGTTTTGCCCAGTAATTAAATTGCCGTCCACCTCGAAGTGAGCAGACCAGTTTGGAGCAGCTACAAAAATTGCCCCTAACTCCCGAATTCTGCTTTCCAAAAGAAATGGAAGCTGGTCCCTTAGTCCGGTATCCGCCTCTTCTCTGTCTGTAAAAGCATTAACGCGTTTGCCGAAAACAAGCAGTTGACCGTTAGACAATGTTGTTCCAACCAATCCAGCAGGACCATGGCAAACAGCAGCAACAATCTTACCTTCTTCGTAGAAGTCCCGTAATAATTCTTGAAGTTTTTTATTGTTAGGAAGGTCAAACATTGTACCATGTCCTCCCGGCAGAAAAATGGCATCAAATTCTTGGGAAGATATTGCATCTAATTTTATCGTATTCTGTAAATATTTTTCAGTATCCAAAATCTCTTGTGGAGTATTTCCATCGGCACTGGCCGGGTCAATTGTACTTTTTCCTCCCAAGGGACTTGCAACTGTGATGTGGTACCCTCTTTTCGTAAATTCTATATACGCCTCTGCAAATTCTGACAACCAAACACCAGTTTGCTTGCCATTACTAAGCTCTTTATGATTCGTAACAACCATTAAAATCTTTTTTGTCATAAGGTTTTGCCTCCTTTTAAATGATCTTTGTTTCATTAATTATTTTAAATCCGCCATAACTATAAAACAAATTATGTTTTTATGGATTATATATAAATATTTTTATTTTAAAATACAAGGGTATACTTGCACAATTCTAATAAATGACT
This sequence comes from Bacillus andreraoultii, assembly GCF_001244735.1. Taxonomy (GTDB): domain Bacteria; phylum Bacillota; class Bacilli; order Bacillales; family Caldibacillaceae; genus Caldifermentibacillus; species Caldifermentibacillus andreraoultii. The sequence goes on along the minus strand of NZ_LN868937.1, from coordinate 2,840,879 downwards.
GGATATAAAAATTAAAAAAGTCATCCAGCATAAACTGAATGACTATATAGTTGAGGAATTAGTTATTTTTTATTGAGAGGGCAGCTGTGATTTTATTGATTTCTGGCAAATGTTTATTTTTTGTTTTATATGCAATATATAATTTGTTGCTTACCTTTAATTCCTTAAATAATACTTTTGCTTTTGCTTCCTGCATCGAATTTAACAGAATATAAGTCGGAATTAGACTTATTCCTATTCCGCTTTCTATAGCCTTTAAAATAAGATGCAGATTAGGAATAACATGAATCGGTTTAATAATTGGCCGTCTTTTAAAGTGTTCTCTCCATAGCCTTCTAATTATTGGCAACTCCAATCCATAACTAATCCATTTTTGGGACAAAAGAAATTTTTCCTTAGATTTCAAATCTAAATTCTCCGGTATTTCTAAATAATCAGGTGCAACAATGACAAACTCCTCTTCATGCAAAAAAGAATATTCAATTTCAGGCGATTGATACTTTTTTGAAGTAATAACGATATCTATTTTGTCTTCCTTTAATAATTCAAGTAACTGGTCGGCAGTTCCAAATTGTGAAACAGTATATGAATTAAATTCATTAAGTTTTGAAAGGATATTTTCATAATAATATTCCATTGGAGAGCCGATTCTTATAATGGACAAAGCGGGTGAAGAGGTAGACTGAAAACTTAAACTAGTCGCTTCTAACGACTCAATAAGCGGGGCTACTTGTGAATATAACTCCTTTCCTCTTTCCGTGGGCACCATTTTTCTTGAAGTTCTGGTAAACAAAGGTTCGCCAACTTCGGATTCTAAAGATGCCAAGTGTTGACTCAATGCAGGTTGTGTCATAATTCGGGCTTTGGCCGCTTCGGAAACTGAATTGTACTTATATATATAGACAAAACTCCTGTACCATTCAAAATCTACCATTAAATCACCTCTTATTTTAGGATAATATTAGCAGGCTTAACGATAAGAATAGGCTTTACTATATTAAAGCATAATTTTTCCTTAATAAATGTACAAGAGAATTGTATTTGCTCGCCATTAAAAGCCAAATAACCGCATCATAAGAAGCTGGTTTTCCATTTATCGTTATGGGGTAACTATGGAAGTTAAACTTTCATGGTTGCCCCTTTTTATATGGTAAATTCCTTCCAATTTAAAGAGATAAACGAATCCCCTCTGTATCTTCTCTTGCAATTCCTCCTTTTCTCCTTAACCACTGCGACTGGGTTATCTTCATCATTTTTGCCGCAGTTTATTTATTAGCAAAATTATAGGCTGAAAAATGATAAATACGACATTTTTCCCATATGGACAGCATATTGTTTTTAATAAAGAACATTTCATGGAGGAGGAAGAATGGGAAACAGCCGGGGGGCAATTAATAAAAGCTCCGTACTTTTCGTTATTGCGACTGTCTTAATTTTTTGGCTGAATGTGCCGACTGGAAGCGCAGACATAAAAGATGAAGCGAAAGTTCTAGTAATCTATACATCAAGGGACGGGGAAATCGATGAATATCAGCGGTCCTTGGATATGTTAATCAGTCACTTTACGAATGACGTCACCTTTATAAGCAGCGAGGAAGTGGAGAAAAACGATTTACGTAACGTTACTCATCTGTTCTATTATGGACAGGTCAATGCTCGGCTTCCATCCACTTTCGTTACCTTGTTTGATGATTATAGCGGAACCTTTGTAGCGATTGGCTACAATTCCGATCAGCTCGGTGACAAGTTCGCATTTGTTACTCCGCTGCATGAAAGGGAAGTGAATCAAGTGAATTTAACAAGCAATAAGGAGGATGTATTCGATGTAATAAGCCAAAATATCATTCATATCGAGGTAACTGAAGATACGGAAATAGTAATAGAGGGGAAAAAGATTGGAGATATAATTTCTTATCCTATATTAGTAAAAAACGAAAATCATTATTTTTATGCGGTTGATAGCATTTCCTCACAAAAGTCCATCTTATTTGGAGAAATTCTCCATGGCATTTTTAACGCTAATCATGATGCCAAACACCCAGCATATATCCGGCTTGAAGATATCCACCCGTTAGTAGACCCAGAAAATGTAAGGCAAATTGCTGAAATTTTAAAGGAAAAAAATATCTCATATATGGTAGCGGTTATTCCAGTTTATACAAACCCAATAACAGGGGAGAAACACCATTTTTCAAATTCCCCAGAGCTGTTAAAAGTGCTAAAAGAGATGCAGAAGGACGGAGGAAGTATTGTTCTCCATGGCTATACCCATCAGTTCAGGGAAAGTGAGACAGGGGAAGGCTTTGAATTTTGGGATGTTGAAAATAATACTCCTGTTTATGCTCCGCCTGATGAAACAATTACTTTGCAAAATGAAAATGACTTTAACACGAAAGCTGAATATGAAAGCTATATTCGGAATTTGCAAGAGTATGAAAGAGAATATATTGAGTCAAAGATAACTAGAGGAATTCAGGAATTGGTTAATTATGGACTATACCCTCTTGCTTTTGAAGCGCCGCAATATACAATGTCCCAAAATGGATACACTGTTATTTCTGAATACTTTTCTACGTATGTCGGGCAAATCCAATTAAGTGACAACGATTGGGAGATAATGGATAGTACTCCGTATATTACTTCCCCATCATTTTTAAATGGAATGCAATTACTGCCAGAGACGCTTGGGTACGTGAGACCAGATGACCCTGATGCCATTCAAAATATGATGAAAAAGGCTGAAGGATTTCAACATACAAAAGATGGAATGCTTGCTGCCTTCTATCATCCATATTTGGGTGTCGAGCGCTTTGTGAAGTTGATTTCCGAAATGGAGAAACTGCCAAATATTACCTGGATTGATTTAAACCCGAGTTCGACAGTAAATAGGCACAAATTCACTTTTTAATAAAATGTATTTCCTATGATATCAATCTTTTCGTGGATTTGTGCTTAAAATTTTTTGAATTTTACATAGGCACACGTTTAATAAAATTTATGTTTACATTATAATGTTTATGAATTATAATATAGGCATGTATATTAGAAGAGTGACTCGCAAAAACAAAGATGGATCAAGAGTTTCGTACATTCAGCTCGCTCATAACGTGTGGGATCCGAAGGCCAAATATGCGAAAGCGAAGGTGATCTATTCATTCGGTCGTGAAGATGATCTCGATATGGCCGTACTCGAACGACTGGCCCAAAGTATCAATCGATTCCTCACACCCGAAGAGGCACTGAAGTCGAAACAAAAAATTAGAGATACAGCTGAATTTTTATTCCGGTCTGTCAAGCAACTGGGTGGCATTTGGCTATTTGATCAACTTTGGAAAAAATTAGGGATGGATACGATTCTCGAAGAGATTTTTAAAGAGCGCAAGCACGAAATCAATTTAGAACGTGCCATTTTTGCAATGGTCGCAAACCGTGCGCTTGCCCCTTCCAGTAAATTAGGAATGGAAGAATGGATATCCGAAGATGTCTATCTCCCTGGGCTTCCAAGTGTTCATTGCCATCAGCTTTACCGTGCCATGGACAAGTTATTGGATGCCCAAAGCTTGTTGGAAGATCGTGTATTTGACAATGTTTCCAACCTGTTCAATCTAGAAGTTGATCTTCTCTATTTCGATACGACATCCAGTTACTTTGAAGTCGCTCCCGACGAAACCCCGGAAGATGACGATTTTCGGCTTCAAGGATACTCGAAAGATAAACGTCCGGACCTCGTACAAACGGTGATTGGACTAGCGGTTACACGTGAAGGCATTCCCATTAAAGTGTGGTCTTGGCCGGGAAACACGATGGATATGAATGTGATTGAGGAAGTGAAGAAAGATTTGATGGGTTGGCGCCTTGGGCGCATAATCCATGTGATGGATCGTGGTTTTTCCTCCGAAGAAAATCTACGCATCCTACAACGTGGTGCCGGACATTATATTATTGGCGAACGGATGCGGGCAGGCAAAAAGGATGTGGAAGCTGCACTTAGTAAACGTGGACGGTTCCATGCCATTCGTGAAAACCTCTTAGTAAAAGAATCGATTGTTGGAGATGGCGAAGCCAGAAAGCGCTATGTGATCGCCTATAATCCGGAAGAAGCCGAACGTGACCGCCGTCAAAGAAAGGAAATCATCTGTGCCGTTGAGGAGCAGCTTGAAAATTTGAAACAATTACCGAATGAAGCCCACCACAAACGGGCATGTGCTTTACGGGCGCATAAAGTGTACGGGAAATATATCCGCCAATTGAAAGATGGTACCTTGAAACTGAATAAGCAAGCCATACGGGATGAAGAGAAATACGATGGCAAATACTTAATCCGGACATCCGACGATACGTTATCCCTTGAGGATATTGCGTTAGGGTATAAGCAGTTACTTCAAGTCGAAAGCGCTTTTCGAACGTTAAAGTCCACATTAAACATACGGCCGATGTACCATCGGCTAGAGAGACGAATTCGAGCTCATATCATCATTAATTGGCTGGCACTTTTACTTGTCAGGTTGATTGAAAATGAAACCGGCTCGAGTTGGAATTCCGTGCGTCGTGAGGTCCAAAGGCTTCAAGTGGGTCATTTCACCACGAAGGATGGAGATCTATATCGTACGACGACACCAACCGCCAAACAGAAAGAGATTTTCAATAAAGTAGGCGTGAATCTGCCTCCTGAAATTTTAGAAATCAAACCGAAAAGCTAGTAACACAATAATTATGCCCTTTTTACCCCTCAAAACCTTGATACACAAAGCTTTGAGGGGCATTCGTTTACCTAGCAACTGTCGAACTCGGGATAACCATTGAAAATGATATTGTCTTTACCTTACGTTTGGTAGAAGAATATCCGATTCGGCTTTCTGAAAGAGATTTACTTCCGGAATTTGATCTCCCTTTTTAGGGGGATCTTTTTATGTATTTTGACTGAAATAAAGTGCTTAAAAATTTTCAAATTCTGAAATAAAGTGAAAAATAATCACATTATTCCAGATTTTAGGCCGGTTTATTTTGATAAACTGGTGCTGGGATAATGTGCTGATTTACAATACTCACTTATTCTTGATAAGAATTTTGATATTGATGACATTAACAAAATAGATGCTTATCGAATAGTAGATGGCCGAGGTGTTGATATTATTGTGATATATAATACTGAAAAAATCATAGCAAAACAATGTAATAACTGTAAGCAATTAAAGTTGATTAGATATTACTATAAAAGTAATAAGGGTTATGGGAAATGTCGTCCAGAATGTGAGGCGTGTTCAAAAGATAGAGTGAGAAGTACTAAATATACTCCTCTAAATTTAATTGTTATAGATAATAAATTATACATAGAGGGAAATGATTTTTTAAAAGAAGTTACGACGATAAGTCATAATATTGGTAATTATAATACCTTAAATGCCGTACTAATTGAACGAGGAACAAAAGAGATAAGTACTGTTGTGATCTATGATGGCACAAAGATAATGTTTAAAGAGTGTAATCAGTGTAACAAAATTAAGTACTATACGGAATTTCACAAAAGTAGTAGAGGTTTTGGAAATACAATGGCATGTTGTCGTGATTGCAGAAACAAGACAAATATGCGACGTAATGTTCTAATTGTTCATAAGACGGTAAATGACAAAGAAGTTGCAATGAAACAATGCTCGAAATGTAATGAACTTATAGCTCTAGAAAATTATAGAGCAGGGAGAGGAGCTGGGGGAAGGAAGAGTATTTGTATAGATTGTGAAAAAAAGTGGCACAAGGAATACCGTACAACACAAAAGAAAGTCGTTAGTAAAAGAAAAAAAGTTGCTTATAGGAAAAAGAGAGCTGTATATATTGAAAAAGCAAGAATGGTTTATCTACTAAATCCTACAAAAATAAAAGAAAGGTCAAGAAAATATTATGCAAATAACTCGGACAAATTTAAGGAGAATAATAAAATTTGGAGAAAAAATAATCCAAATAAGGTTAACGTATATAGGCTTAATCATGAAGCTAAAAAAAGAGAGCTGCCAAACACGCTTACCGAAAAGGAATACCAAAGTATTTTAAATTATTTCTCGAATCAATGTTCATTATCGGGGGAAAAAGAAAATCTACATAAGGACCATTTTGTTTGTTTAGACACTGGACATTGTGGTACTTATATCGGAAATATAATTCCCCTTAATGCAAACTTAAATATGAGCAAAAATAGTATAAACCCATTTAAATGGATTAAAAGATACCCTGAATATCAAAAAAGATTTGATAAGGTAGTGAGGTATCTAGCAAAACAAAACAATTTAACTACTCAAGAGTTTAAGGATTTTGTTTATTGGTGCTATGAAAATCCTAGGGATAATAATCAAATTAAAAAGGATAAGCGAACATCTATTGAAATTTGGTTAAATCTAAATAAAACCTAATGTTATATTTATCTGAGATAAAAAATAGAGCCATTCGACTTTTTATGAGTTGAATGGCCTTTTTCCTGAGAAGTTTTTTAACATATTCGAATCAGACAAGGTGTAGGTTAGAATAATATTAAAAGTAATATTATAAAAGATTTTTCTATTAGTCACTTAATTTTCGTAAATTTTATTACCAATGCATACATTATTCGAGCTAATTATAAAAAGATAAAACAATTAGGGTGAGTGATTGTCAATTTCTAGTAAATTTTGAATATTTTTGGCGTATAATGTAAAATTACTATAATAATAGTCTTATAATAGGAGAAATATTAATGAGGCAAAATGAGTTATTAATATTTGATAGGTTTAAATTAAACACTGATGCTGTAGAAACAAATAGAGGATTTCTATATCAGTATTTAAAGACTTTAGAGACATGGCTAATTAATGTAATAGAAGGTACTAATTTTACATTATATTGTGAGACAGAAGATGATATGAAAGAAATTGATGAAGATTTATTGTCTGTAAAATTCACCCAAATAAAATGTTATTCAAGTAATTTAGGGACTCAAGATGAGGAGATTTCAAAGTCTCTTTATAATTTTTTTATTTTATATAATTTATATAAGGACTATAACGGTTTATTTGTATTTGAAACTAACACTAGTATTAAAAGAAATGATAAACTGCTAAAGGCTTGGGTTAATAATCAGGATAGCATGGATTTAGAACTTTTTAATCAGTGTATATCAAGGGTTAAAGAGCTTCTTGAAAGTATTATTAATAAGAAATTAGATAATAGCTTATCGCAATTGAACAATAGAATAGAAAAGTATAGAAAGAGAAATGACAAAGAAAAAATTACATTATTGAAGAAAGAAAGATTCAATATTATCTATGACACTGCCCATTTGTTGAACATTCTAAAGGATAAAAGTATTTTGGAGTCGTTTACAAAAAAAATTAGATGGTCGTTTGAAAATATTAAAGGTAGTACTGCTGTAGAAAATCTAAAAATGAAATGCATGACATTAATATATCAATACACCAAAAATAATTCATATCTCTTACTAACTAGACTGCTATCAGAGATTTATTTCAAATCATCTAGTAGTGAAAAAGAAGGAAGGAAATTAGATAAAATATTATTGGATAGAATTATTAACGAATCTGAAGAAGAGATGTTTGAAAGAACCAATGGTGAAATTCTTGGTAGTATTCATGAAATATCGGGAAAGTTAGATGAAATGCATCAGTTTTTAGGTAAACAGTTTGCAGACTTGAAAGAAAGAATACCTGAGTCCCCGGCAATGTTAGAAACAACTTATGATCTTCCTTATTACGATGGTAAAAGTATAAAAGAATTTATAAATAATGAATCCAATAATAATCAGAGTAGATTGGAAGGTAAAATAAAGTTGATGAATCTAGAAGAGGAACTGGAGTCAGATTTGATACAGATTGCAACTTCTTTCCGGTGTAGATACCTTATACATCTAGAGCAACTACAATTAAATGGGTTGGAGGAACAGTATAATACATTAAAAGCACTTGAGGAATCAGTTAAGCAAGAATGTTTTGAAGCAAAACTTTTGATTGAAAGTAAAGATAATTTCAATTCAGCCTTATTCTGGAAAGAGTTTAAAAAAAAGTTAGAGTTATTTGCAAAAGATAAGAAAATAGATAATCCCTCGGTAGTCCATGCTCAAATGTATCAAATGGCTGCAGAATGTCCTTTAAGATGGAGTAAGGTGGGGAGTTAATGAAATTCGATAATGATAGATTTTATGAGATTTTAATAAAAAATAATATGGGACTGGATGTAATTCCACCAGAACAACAAATTAAATATATAAAACCTGATAATGATTTTGACTTTCATTCATACCGAATAATTTTACTTATAAAAATTTGTGGAATAATTAAGTCTGATATATCTCCATTTGAGTCATTATATGGTAGAAGAAAATTCGCATTTTACGATTTTTTAATTAGATATCCATTTTATTTAGAAAAGGTATGCAAGATTAAAAATAAAAGTGAAGAAGTTATAAGCTCATTGGATTTAAAAACATTTGAAAAGGAAGAAGTTTTCTCCCCTATGGTTAAGTACATAAGGGGTCCGTGGGATTTTGAATATGAAAATATATTTAACTACTTAATAAGTAAAGACCTAGTTAATGTTTATTATGGTAATGTAACTAAAAGTCAAAAACAACTTATTTTAACATTAACAGAAAGTGGTAATAGCCTTGCTTTAAAGATAAAGGAAATGGAAAATGTATGGGTAAGAAGAATGGAAGTAATAAATAAACTTTTTAGAGTAGATGCAACTAACAAAACAATTGATGATTTTATAGAAAAAAATCTTGAAGAATTATTCAAAGGGCTGGGTGAGCTGGTAGATGTTAATTGAGGCAATAGAGATAAAAATAAAGGGGCAAAGTGGGAAAGAATACGGAAGGTATATTAATTTTACAAACAAAGGAAAAACAAAAGAAATAAACTTAATATATGGTAAAAATACTCTTGGTAAATCAACCCTAATTGAAAGTTTGATTTTTGGGCTTTCTGGTGAGGATATTTACCCCCAAAAAAAGAAAAATGACGTAGCGGATTATAGTCTTATAATAGATAAGTTTTTTAATGATACCATCTTAGAAAGTGAAGTGTTAGTTCAATTAAATAATGAAAAAGAACGAATTGTAATATGTAGAAATACACTAGAAAAATCTGAACCAGTAAAAGTATATTGGAATTGTAGCATTGAAAACTATAAAGAATCAAAAAAAGTAACCTATTTAAAAGTGAAAAAGGATAGAAATATAAAGGGCAATAAAACTTATCAAGAATTTCTATTTGAATATTTTGGAATACCTATTTATAAAAATACACCAGCCTTTGGGGAAAAGAACGAAATTGAAACACAAGGGAACACTTTAATATTCTATATCCAAAACTTATTACCATTATTTATTATAAATCAACATGCATGGGGAGATATTCAAGCAATAAATCCTCGATATGGACTTAAAGATGTAAAAAAGATAGCATTTGATGTAATAATGGGTTTTTCTAATACTACTAATATAACAGATAAATTCTTATTAAATAGTTTGCATAGTGAGTTAAGGCAAAAAAAATCGTCGATTGTTGATGTAGAGGAAGTATTATCAACATCTAAATTTAAAGATTTTAAAACACTTGATGAAGAGATAACGAGTCTGCATAACGAGTTAGATATGTATAGAAAAAAATTAGTCGAAATTGAGAATGCTAAAATAGATGATAATAATATATTAAAACCATTTAAGGATAAATATAAACGGTTGATGTCTCTTAAAAAACGTTTTGAAGAAAAAATAGTTAGCCTTGATAATGAAATTAAAGAGTATGACTTCTATTTAAATAAAATATTAATGGACATAGAAAAACTTGATAAATTAAAAACTGCAAAGAAACTTATAGGCTCTTTACCTGTCAAGAAGTGTCCCCATTGTAATAATGAGGTTACCATTGATGAAGATTATGAATTGGAAACTAATCATTGTAGTGTATGTTCACATGAAATGATGTCTAGGAATTATTCAAAACCAGATGAATTATTAGGCTACCTAATAGATGAGGAAAAGGATTTCCGAAGGTTAAAAAATATTAAAGTCAAAGAGAGAGCAAAGATTGAAAGCAATCTCTTCATTGTAAAGCTTGATTTGTTAGAGATCCAAAAAACCATTGAAGATTTTCAGGGGGAGTTAAAACCTTATAATTTGAAAGAATACCACCTTGTTTCTCGTGAGATTGGTAGAATAAATAATACTATTATAAATTTGCAAAAAGACAGAGAAATAATTTTAAAGTATGAGAATTTAAGAGGAAATATTGAAGTATTGAATAATAAAATTGATACAATAAACCAAAGAATTAAGAATAATGAATCTAAAGTTGATGACAAAACCAAATTGAAATTCTTCCAAAGGAATTTTAAGAAATATCTTTCTGGATTAGACTTTCTAAAAGACGGTATTGATTATTCAAGAGTAGTAAATTCACAAAAAGATAATATGTCAGAGGAAGAAGCCATGAAAGTAGTATCCGAAGAGATATATAAAGATATTATAATTGACGATGAGGATTATTTACCAAAGCTAAATAATAGGAATTTATACAGTATTACTTCTAGTAGTGGTTTAATTAGAATAATTTTAGCCTACTATTTAGCTCTACTCAGGACAGGACTAGAGTTTAAAAAGGCTACAAATCATCCATTAATTTTAATTTTGGATGAGCCAAGACAACAAAACTTAGACTTAGAATCTTATAATAAATTTACTAACTTTTTAATAAAGTTAAGAAAAAAATTCCCTAGTCAGTTTGAAATTATATTAGCTTCGGGGGATAAAGGAAGTCTAAGTGAAAGTGATATCTCATTAAATTTAGAAAACAACTATTTAATACAAGAAAGATAAGGTGGGGCGTTTTTCAGTGATAAGTAAATTATTAAATGATATAGTAAAAGTAGTTTATTAATTTTAAAAACAAAACGATTTCATAATAATTCACTTTACACAATTTTTTCACAAACTCCTAAGAAACCTAATAATATCAAGGGTCAAGAGGGGCTATTGTATCCCGACCACCGGTATCTTTAAAACAAGATTAATCACGTTTGTTAAATAATAGAAATGGCTCTAATTCTTATTTCACAAGGGTTAGGGATTTTTTTAATACTTTCTTTGCCAATCGAACTAAAGGAAATAAAATAATACGTTTTTGCACTCATTATACGCATTTTTTTACGCATATTTTCAACCAACCATAGTTTCAAAAGTTTGCATTGTTATTTGTTCATCTTGCAAACGTAATTCCTATAAAACATGTGTATATTCCTTTAGTGTTGTCTCAATATCGCTATGACCTAATCTTTCACTAACGTAGTGAATGAAAGCTTTTGATAAAGAAGTACGCTTGCATGGGTGTGTCTTAATCCATGGACAGTTATCGGTTCTATGTTTAACTCGTCAAGTAGTTTCTTTTGCAATTTGTTTGTGTTGGTATTACTGATAATGCTTTAATGTGGTTGGACTAACAATTGGTTTTTTTAAAATTTCAATCCAATCCTCAAAATATTGTTTAAAAACAATTTTACCTGCAACTGTAGTTGGGGCTAAACTATTGCTAAGTGCTTCAACCTCAGTAGCAGCGACTCTTGCTTCCTTTTTTGTACGAAATCCACGTTTTCTACTAGGTTTAGAAACTCCATTTACCATTCTGCTAATCGTATATTCATAAGTTTTCCCTTTTTTCCCTTTACGTTCTCATATATATATAATAGACTGATTCTCCTCATCTAGTTGGAATTAGATAAGGGTGATCTTCATATGGTCGAAATGAAATCACCCTTATCTCAAATGTTTTTTATTATTTTGTATAATGAATTAATTGAATGGTTTGTATTTGTAGGGTGACATTTGCTCTTTTAAAGAGCTGCGGGGTTCTTTGAACGAGGTTTTAGTTCCTTTTGCTATTAGTACTTCAAGCTCAACGGCTGCGATAAGTGCTTGTTTTTTTGTAAGAACTCCAACTTTTAAAACTCGTTGTGTTTGGCCATTAATTTTTTGTAAACTGTGCATTCAAAACCTTTTCCACGTTGTCTTATATATGTCATAACTATATTCGCTTTATTCTAAGATTAATTTTCTATATGTGATAGTAGATGTGTTGACACCTCTATCTTTAAAGTTACTTGAATATTGCATAGTAGTTCATTTTATCTACATTATTTCCTTCTGAAAATATTTTTTTGGAGTTTTTTCCGGAAATTCCACCATTTTTGAGCATGGAATGACCACGACTGACCGCTTGATTTAGGATAGAAGACCAATCCACCATGATCTAAGTCGAGATGCTTGGAGATTGAGGACGGGTTATGCAAACAAAATAGTATTCGTATCACATCCTTTCTATAAATTTATCAGCTTATATATTAATCATAATTGGGCTGCTTTTATAAACCAAAGTTATTTGGTTCAAGCACGAAAACAGTTTTTCATTAGATAATTTCAACGTTAGCTATATTGATAAAACCACATACAAGTGTGTAAATTTAGGAAATGAGAACTAATGTGAAGTGTTTTAACTCCCTTGAATTGGTGAGCGTATCAGATATTGACAGAGTATCTTATGGTATCTATGGATAAAAAAAAGAATCGGTAGGTTTTCCGATTCTTTTACTATGATATTAATTGGAAATTTATCACAACCGCTTCTATTCACATTGTTTTTTCCTTACCTGTTTTAGAGCATCAATATGATTCTCTTCACCTTCTTTCTCCATCTTTAAAATGATATGATCATCTAAATCTGTATGTATCGCCAATTTAACCAATACTCTCAACTTAGCATCCATTGTTCCATCTTCGTTCCCGTTTTGATGTCCCTCTCTATATCCTGTTAAGTAACTATCTTTTAATTGATTCTGTATATTTTGTAAAATCTGATTGGAAGATTCTTTAAATTGCTCTGTGAATTTATCATAAGCCCTATTAAGGTTCAAGGAGTACATTAATTCATCAATGTTGTTGTCCATTACTATTACCTCCAATACATGATGTTGCATTCATTACAAAAGAATATTATTAATTGGGGAATTCGTCAAATCATTTAATGTTTTGTCGTAGTAATTTAACTTGGATTATAGTATCAAAAGCAATACATCCTTTGCCCTCATCGTTCACAATATAGTATTCTTCTTCCTTTTGATCATAAAGTAAGTTGTAAACTTTTCCGTATTTCACTCCAAAGGCATTTAGTTTTTGAACATTGTTTTCTTCAATTAAAATATGCGTACATTCTTCGTAAGTTGAAACGACAGTAAATTGGATATTCATTTGTTAAACCCCTCCTAAAAATAGAATACTCTGGCTTTATATTTGCACTATTAAAATTCAATAAACTTTAGTTTGTTTCTTATACATAATCCATACTAATGTCCCTTTTGGGAAAATAACAGGATTTATGATAGGTGTTCGTTTTATTTTTGATGTAATCCAATGGAATGATGGGGAAACTAACAGGAAAATTTGGTTCCAAGGTATTTTAATAGATTATTATTTAATTTTATACAAGCTTAAATTGAAAAATCAATATAATATGGTTCGAGAGTTAAACTTTTTAAAATGGTATTTATAGAGCCAATTTTACCGTTTGGGTATAATTACACAAAATGGATATATAATGTAAACCCCTGAGAACCCGCATTATATAAGTTTTTTTGTCTAACTACTTACCATTTACTATAGTAAATCGTTCATATGTGTAAAATTTTTCCCGAGAGGAATTCAAGAAAATTTCTTGAAAAAAAGAAAGAAGACATCCTATCATAAATGTATGCTTGCCAGCAATTACATTTTAGAAAAGGAGCCTTCTCATGAGTAACATGATAACAAAAATATATGAGCTTTTAAAGAATACCGACGATTTCATTGCTTCCTGAAGAATAGCTTCAAATATATATCTACGAGACGTTTGCTTTATTAGTGGGAAAAGTACTGGACCAATTAGATGAAGCAATAAAAGTAAAGAAGCAAAAGGAAGGTTGGATGGTTGAAAGGACCGATTGGAAAACCATTCCGTTTACGTTTGGGGCTGTCCGTTTCAGCCGTACCCTCATGCATAATCAAAACGGGAAACCCCATTATCCCTTTGATGAGTTGCTTTGCATCAAGAAAGATCAAAGGTACAACTCATTCGTCGGAGTGAAGGTGGCAGAACTGGCCAACAAAAGTGATTATCGTGAAGTGCCCGAATGCTGGAAGAGGTATGCACTGTATAAAAGACATACCGAGAAAATCTTGACACATACGAATATCGGTTAAGTGTTTAAAGGTTCTTTTGGTTGTGGTATAATTAGTTTCTGTCATGTAGATACTCCTTACTTATTGGTTTCGTCGCTTTTAAGTATACCGTATCTACATGTTTCTTTATGCATATGTGTAAAATATTACTCGGGGGTTAAAATACCACGTTTTGGAAAATATTAACTGGCAAAAAAAGAGAAGGCACTCTAATATAAATGTAAGCTACCAGGCTTAATACATTTAGAAAGAGGCCTTCTCATGGATAAAATTATATCAAGAATTTATGGATTAATAAAGGAAACAAATAATTTAATTGAATTCGAGGAACAACTTCAAATCTTGATGTATGAAACATTCGCATCATTAGTTGGGGATGTTTTTACTAATATTAATCAAGTAATCAAAGAAAATAAGCAAACGGAAAATTGGACAGTTGAAAGAAACGATGAGAAGACAATCCAATTTATTTTCGGATCTGTTCGCTTTAAGAGGACGCTTATGCATGATGTTAATGGAAATCCACACTATCCCTTAGATGAGTGGCTAGGGTTCATAAAACATCAAAGGTATAGCCCTCTGGTGGAAGTAAAGGTAGCTGAATTAGCAAGTGAAAATACATACCGTGAATCTGCACGTATTTTAAAAGAATGGTCGGCTGTAAATGTTAGCCATACAACAGTCGGTAATATTGTGAAAAAGGTTGGAGAGGCCCAAGCAAAGGCTGACCAAGAAATGGTGGATGAACTTGAAGAATCGGCATCGTTGCCAGAAGGAAAGAAAGTTGATTTTTTATATGCAGAAGCTGATGGTGTATTTGTTCGGGGGACAGAAAGAAAAAAACAGATGGAAGTTTGCCACGGGATTATTTATGAGGGATGGAATAAAAATGGCAAGCGCGTCTCTTTGAGAAACCAAAAGGTAATTATGACAACCCAGCCAACAAACACGTTTTGGAAGGAATTTCAGGCCTTTTCTGCCAATGAATATTCGATAGAAAATACACATGTAATTACGAATAGTGACGGGGGCAGAGGATATACAGCTGAGAAGTTCCAAGAGGCTTTTTCACAGTCGAAACACCAAGTATTAAATCAATTAGACTCGTATCACATAGGTGAAGCCTTAAACCGAGCTTTAGGCTGGAAAAAGAATAAATTCAAGGGGTCTATTCAACAAGCTTTATCAGACCATGATAAAAAGGCCTTTTCATTATATTTGGATACATTTGAAAGTATGCTAACCGACGAAAAAGAGATAAAAAAAGTAAATGATTTTCGAGGTTATATTTTGAATAATTGGGATCGGATTTTTGATTGGCGAGATAAAGTGAAAAGTCATCCAAAAGATGCGCGTGGGTTAGGTGGAATGGAGTCGAATCAACGCCGTATTTCTTTCAGGATGAAGAAAAGAGGTATGCATTGGAGTAAAGAAGGTGCGGAGGCCATGGTAAAAGTAAAACAAGGGATAATCAACGGAACTTTGCGAGACGTATATTTAAAGGCACAAGGACGAAGTGAAAGAAAGCATCGTGAAGTGAAAAGAACCATTCGTATGTCTCAAGTATTACGCCAGCCTACACAACCTTCTATCGGTGTAAAAAACGGTAGTATAAGCTTGTACGTCGCCCACTCAACAGCGACAGGGAAATTATTAAAATGTTTTCGGTAATAGAAGTACCCTAGAATAATTTGTTTGGTTCTTGTTTTTTAGAACCGAACAAATTATTCTAGGCCAGCAAGCGTTAGCGCGGTAGCTGAAATAGCTGTACAAAAATAGAGTGCCTGAAGTATTGGTGTAAAAACAAGACCGAGAAACTCTTGACACATACTCTTTATGCATTTCATTTTACAACGAACCATGAAAACAGTACGATAAATAATAAGAAGAATCCTCTTCACATATTTTCTATAACTCCTTACTTTCCTTAAGGATTCACTTTTGAAACAATATTTCACAATCATCAGATAAAGCATATACTTGTTTACCCAATATTGATTCCATCATTTTACTTTTGCAACTCCTAACGCAAAGTGACTCCACAGAACATCTTCTATAAACTCGGCTTGTGATTCCTCACAATCAATAATGAGAATAATCTCTGAATGTTTTCCATTTAACCGCCGGCTTTTCTTCTTTACAATCAATTCAATAAAAAGGCGAATGGCCAATCCGAGAACAAACCCGATAAATGCACCTATTAACCCCCAATAAATCGGACCCCATGATAATTTAAAACCAATACTCGCACCAATAACAGAAAAGGCTGTAGCAAGTGCTGCACCTATATCAATTAAGGTTGTTCCATCCGAACGATGAAGAGAATCAAATAGCTTTCGATCTTCTGTGCGATTATCTAATGGCACAGCATAGATCCTTTCTTTTTTGATTCCCTTTTTTTCTAATGTAGATATCGCCATTTCTAAATAGTAGGTAGCCTCAAAGGTCGAAAAAATTTGCATATTCATCCCTTCATTTTTTGTCCATTTCGTATTTTAAATTCAGGAGATTGGTAATTATCCTTCAAGTAATTCCGTAAGTCTTTTTCAAAAAGTTTATTATTTTCAACTGTATTAATATAAGCGTCATAAGTGGCAAATCCATAATGCGAAGGAATAAATAATAGCCACTCAGGATTTAACACAGATGTTGCTTCTTTTACTTTTCCTAAAAACAAAAGTACAACGGCTTCTTGAACATGTGAATAATAATAAAATACAACTAACCATATAATGACAAATACGGCGGTTAGAATCCTATGAATATAGAGCTGCCCTAAACCAGGGATAAATAATGACCACATAACAGAAAGAACAGGGTTTCGTTTATCCAGATAGTTAATCTCCAATGATCCTAATGAATACGAATTAAACCGATGATTCTCTCGCTCAGCCAAAATGTATACCCTATTCATATCTACCGTTGTGCGATAACTATCCCAAATGCTAAAAAGATAAACAGGGATATACATAAGAAGCCATCGTGTATCTAACACTTCTTTTGCCATACCTATATTTCCTTGAAAGGAGTAAATCATGGCGGAATTAACATGTGCATTTATATTAACGAAAACTTCCCAAATAAATAAGGCATATCCTCTAAGATACTTAGATAAAAGCATGTGTCCAAATCCAGGGAAGGCGGCAGACCACCAAGCAATAATATATGGGTTTCTCAAATGTAGTTGAGTGGTTCCTAAAATACTAACATGGGCTTTATATCTTCTGGCGGTATTGTTATTTGTGTAGTTGATCATTTTTTCCTTCCTTTGGGTGACAGGCACTACCTGAATTTTGTCGAAGGTTGTTAGAAAAGCGTGAAACTAGCTATTCTCTTTTTAATTATATTGTGCATTTTATACAAAAATATCCCAAAAGCCGATGACAGGGACTACCTGAATTTGTTGAAGATTGATAGAGTAACGTGAAACTGGTACATATTTCTCTCGGGGGAATTTTTAAAAATAGAAAAGGCCAGTCCTCCATTGTGTTAAAAGTAGGGGGACTGACCTTATTCATCTTAAATATACTACTCAGCTTTTACTAAAATTTTGATATGGTTTCTTTCTTTTAATAATCCTTCGAAGCCTTCTTCTATGACATCATCGAGGGTGATTCTCTTTGTTACTAATTTGTCTGCAGGGAAGTAACCTTTAGCCATTAAGCTGATAACAGCTGGGAATACGTCGCGGTAGCCGATAACTCCTGATACCGTCCGTTCTTTCATCACGATATTTTGTGGGTGGATGGAAGCTTCTCTTTCAAAGATACTCACGATCATTGTTTCACCGTTAAACTTCGTTGACAGAATTGCTTGTGTTAAAACGACTGGCACTCCTGTTACTTCATACGCAACATCTACTCCACCATTTGTGAGATGGTGAATTTGTTCGACAACGTCACCATTATTTGGATCAATGGCAATTGCTCCTAATTCTTCCGCTTTTTGTCTACGTTGTTCAGATAATTCCACGGCATAGATTTCTGAGGCGCCAGCTGCTTTTAATGCTTCAATAACTAATAATCCGATAGGACCAGTTCCGAAAACTGCGACCTTGTCGCCAACTTGTACTTTACTTTGTCGTACAGCATGAAGAGCGACAGCGGATGGTTCAACAAGTGCACCTTGTTCATAAGAAACTGTTTCTGGAAGTTTATGAATCATATGTTCTGGAACAGAAGTGAATTCTGAAAATCCTCCCCCACCGCCAGCGAGACCATAGAATCCCATTTGAGAACAAAGATTATATTTTCCTTGTTTACAAGCTTCACATTTACCACATGAATAAATTGGTTCAACTGTAACACGGTCACCAACTTGCACCTTTGTTACACCTTCCCCAATTTCAACAACTTGACCAGAAAATTCATGTCCCATTACAATTGGAGCTTTATCGCCAGTTAATGGATGCGGTGTTTCAGCTGGAATGAAAATAGGTCCTGCAGTATATTCATGTAAATCACTGCCGCAAATTCCACACCATTCAACCTTAATTTTTACCTCACCCTGTTTTGCCTTAGGCTCATCCAAATTGTCTAGTCTTAAATCCTTCACATTATGCCATCTAAGTGCCTTCATTTAATACATCTCCATTCTTTATGTAAAAAGGTAAAAGGAACAATATCTATGATAGACCTTTATTGGGAAATTTCAATTATTTTGATTCATTGTTCTTGAAATTGTCAAAGAATGAAGTGGTAATGGCTTGATACGATGATTCAATGAATAGGAATCAATGCGATGATTATGAAGAATTGAAAATGATGAGTATGTAGAATTGTCAAAGAAACGTAAATAGTATTTTGAATTAATATTATCTAATTGGCAAAAACAGGAAAAATTTTGAACACACAAGGTGAACCAGATGGAGTGGGAAAATATTCGTCAAGTTGTTTCCGAACTAGTGGGAGCGATTTAAGAATATACAAATGAACAAAACGAGCGTATTTTAGAAGAAATTGCTCCATTGGGGAAATTTTCCAATCCCTTAAAGGCGATAAAAGTTTGTCGAGAAATTCATCAAGGAGCCGAATAGAGAAATATACGTTATGCATACAATCCGTGAGAAGCTTAATATCTTTGAGCAAAAACGGGTAGGTGTTAGGTGAAAGTAAAAAAGCTCGATTATTATTAACAGTGTATCGAGGATTAGGTCCTGTTTTTCAGTCATTTGTATTGTGTGAATAGAAAACCGTACGTAATAGATGGGAAAAAGAATACAGTTATTAATCATTTTTTTGGGATGTTCCAAATTAACCTATTCATTTCAAAATAGAACCTGTCTTATTTTTAAAATGAATCTCGCTTTTCTATTTAAACTTTATGATACTTTAAAGCTCAAGCAGAATAATTGTGGCATGAGCAAGAAGGGACAATACTTTTCCTTCCTTCTTAATATCAATTTTTACAAAAGTGCGGGAAGTTCCCATTAAATAGATACTGACTACCGTATAAAATTGAAGGGGAGCTATCAATAAAAAAATTACCCGTCACCCTATAAAATAAAGGGGACAAATACTAAGAATACTACATAAGATTTTACTAAGACTTCTACTTATAAAAGGTTCAGAATGAAGTGGATGTTTTTTAAAATATCAGGAAAATAAAGTTCTTTTAACCATTTCAAATCAAACTTACTATAACGAAAGTGAAGAGCAATTGGCAAAGACGATATTGGCAATACTAATGACGGTAAAGTTATCATTATTTAACGGCGTTGATCAAGCAAGTTATAAGCTTATCAGTCCTTTTACACATAAAAATCAAGTAAATGAAAATGAGTGATATGGTTAATACACAATCCACTCTGTACGAAAATATAGCAATTTACATAAGGAAAAAATGTGATAATAAGACTAGTATCCAAAAGAAGTCTCACGTTATTTTCATGATAGGCGATGTTTGTCCCCAGTAGATAGAAAATATCTTTGGATAGGAAAGATTAATCTATTAACAACCCAATAGGAGATTTCAATATGTAATATGATGTAGAGAATGCTGAAGAATATCTGGAAATGCTTGAGGGCAATTGGCGAAAAGAGAAGCTGCTCGTGATTCGGAAAAAGATTTTTGCTTATGCACCCGAAATGAAAGAGGAGATTCGCTATTCGATGTTGAATTATGGTAAAGATGATTACTTTGGCTTTGCGTTAATGCGAACAAAAATACGTCAGCCTTTATGCAGGTACAATAGACAAGATTGAACATGTAGCAACTATACTATTAGGCTACAATTATGGGATAGGCAGCATTCGCGTCAAAAAAACGATGAAGATTGAAGAGGCGGATTGGAACAAATTATTCGTAAAACCATCGATATGTTGCGTACCGTTTGGGATACAGATTGTTGAAACGGAAAAATTACGACGAATAATCAATATTGACGCAATATAATTCATAGGTTATGCGCTAGTTATGTAGCCGATCAAAATGAGGATGGGGGAGAAAGCATGCTAACGGAAAAACAATTAAAGGATATAAAAGAGCTGCAAAACGTCTGTGAACGAGCGGAATCCATTCAATTAAAGCTGAACTGGGATATGCTAAAAAGTTCAAGCTGGGAGATAGAAAATAGTTTTCTTTTCTATGAGAATCAAAAACTCATTGGCTTTTTAGCGGTTTATCCTTTTGGAAATAAGGCGGAACTATGTGGAATGGTTCATCCAGCATATCGTAGAAGAGGTATTTTTACGAGTGGAATGGAAGAGGCATTAAAGCAAATAAAGGGTTCCTATCGAAAAGTGTTGTTGAATGCGCCGTCAGATTCAGCTTCAGCAAAGGCATTTTTAAAAAATGTATCATGCGAATATGATTCAACCGAATACCAAATGCAGTGGCAGCCGATGGAGCTAGCAGATGATGAAGGTGTGACGGTACGTTTATCGCAAACAGAAGATGATTTTCAGAAGGAAGTGGCGCTTGATGTGCAATGTTTTGGCTTTACAAATGAAGAGGCGATTGAATATAACGAGCGAATTAAAGAGGATCCCGCACAGATTTTTTATATGATTGATTGGCAGGAGACGACCGTTGGAAAAATTCGGGTGTCTCATATTGATAAGGCGGCTTGGATTTATGGTTTTTCTGTATTTCCTGAATGGCAAGGGCGAGGATTTGGAAGGAAGGCATTAAATCAGCTTACAAAAAGAAAATTTGAAAAGGGATATCAAGTGTTTTTAGAGGTTGATGCAGACAATTCGAATGCATTGAAGCTGTACCAATCGTGCGGGTATGAAACGGTACAGGCGCAAGATTACTATTTATACAAATGGAAATGAAAAAACAAAAACATCATTGGACCTATTCTCCAGTGTGATAAATCATGACCATACTAGGAGGCAGGCCCTGTTTTTTAAAAAATACTATGATGATGCGTTGATAAACTTTCATATTCAAAGGGTAATGTCAAAAGTTCTATGAAAAACGGATAAGCAAACAAGATTTATTCCGAAATAAGGTGGAGAACCGTCGCCATTTGCCCTTGACAAACACGCCGATGGTTTAAGTTAGGTGTAACAAGGGTGAAGGGAACTAAATTAAGGCATGACAAATACGCCCTTGTTTTCCGAAAATTTTAAACCATCGGCTAGTTCGGTTTGTCAAGGGTTCGCTTCGCCAAATGGCTGGTTTGAATGTTAAACCATTCAAGGGCTCAGCTAAAGCTAAATTTAGGCAGCTTGTATTTCTAGAAGCCATTGTTGAGCGAGTTCAATCATTTTTGTCCAACGTGCCGGCATGTGTGGCAATTTGGAGAGTTCTGGGATCATAACTGGCACTTTATTCTCCAGTGAAGCATGTGGCCTGAGAAAGTTAAAATATGCCACGAATAAAGTCACATAGGATACCGATCCCTTTTCTGAACCAAACCCATGTGTAGCCTTATAATTACCCTTAAAAGTACGATTGAGTCTCTCAATAATTTGTTTAAGCGGTCGATATTCCGTTGAAACAGGATCCTCATTGGTTAATCCAATGACTTGCTTCACATCAAAGTGGATATCGTGCTGGGCAAAGAAGTGTTGAGCCAAAAGGTAAATAGGATTCCCATCGACCACAAAAGTAAGATCTTCTGGAATCTCTTTTAGCTTAAGCAATACTTCATCAATGGCTAATACAGCTGCCTGTGTATCTCGGTTTGGTGAAACAGGATACGACAAAATAATCTTTTTTACGGTATCAAAGAAGAAGAACAAGTAATTCCAACGTCCACTCACACGGATATACGTTTCATCACCGCAAAATTGATTGGAAAGCTCATACGGATAATGGTCGATAAACGGTTTCATTATGAGCGCGACACTGTTTTCGTAGTTTAAAATACTTTGGTGAGAAATAGAAACTCCGTGAATATCATTCATAATGGCCGCGGTTTTGCGCGCTGATAAGCCGTAGTTTACGTGATAAGTCAAAATAAGTCCCAGTGTATGCGGAGACACGTACAATTTCGATAAATCTACTTTCGGTAACTCTGGAGACTCTTTCGACAGTGGCTTATAGTCGAACTTAAACAGGCGAAATATATAGCGCATTTTGAACGCTTGTGGGTCTTTTTTGAACGGTTTCTTCTCTTCTTTCGAAAGACCTTTTAACTTCTTTTGGTAGTAAGAACATTGATTATTTTTACACTTGAAAACATCAAAATCTTTTCGTTCTTTTATCTTTTCAAGTGTTTTTGAACAGTGAGGACATCGTAAAATGGCCTCTTTCAAATAACGATTCTTTTCGCTAAACAAACACGCACACACTTTACATTGATATTGTCCTTTATCTCCATTATTTGCATAAAGAAAATCAGAAGGAGCACCACACTTTGGACAATTCAAATGAGAAGGCACACAAACTTTGGCGTTTTTATGTCTACGAACCGGTTTTAATGGTTTCCCGTGTTTTTCTAGAAAATCATTAAGTAGTTCTTGATAATCAAGCTTTTCAAGTGTTTCAACAATCGGAAGCTCATCCACCTGTAGTTTTCGATAAGGCTTGCTTATCGGTTTTTCTTCGGGTTTATCAAACATACTCTTTCCAATTAAAAGAGTCTGTAAAATTTTGATAGTCTCATCTTGGTACTTGATAAATTCAAATAAATAGGTTAATAATTGAGGATACAGACTTGTTCACTCCAATCTTGTTAGTTGTGTGTGTGGTAACCTCAATTAACCATAGATTTTAGGGGGTGGCAAGTCTTTTTTTGTTCAATGCCTTATAAATCAATGGTTGTTAACCTATTTAATATAAAAACTTTTGACAATACGATTCAAAGGGTAGGAGTTATATTTATGGAACGATAAGTCAGAATATTGGAACATCATTATAAATGAATAAAGTGAGAGGCGGGATCATCATGAAACATTATTTAAAGGAATTTTTTCTTTTTCCTGATGTAACGGTTATGTTTGTCATTTATTTATGTTTAATAGGTTATGTCGTTCCTTTCATGTCTCAACTAAGTATGTGGATTTCGTTGATTATCGGGATGATTACGTATGCATTAAGTGAGTACCTTGTTCATCGTTTCCTTTTTCATATGAAAACACCAAAAAGTCCATTTCTTTTAAAAATAATTAAGAGACTACACTTTGATCATCATGTAGATCCTCGTAATTTAAAGTTGCTTTTTTTACCAATTTGGTTTAGTATACCAAATTTTTCCATTCTCGGTGGTATCTTTTATTTAATAACAAATAATTTTCCACTAACGATGGCTTTTATTGTAGGATTAATAACTTACTTTCTTTATTACGAATGGACTCATTATGTCGCCCATCGACCAATTAAGCCATTGACTAAAATAGGGGATACAATAAAGAAGGCACATCTTTGGCATCACTATAAAAAT
The DNA here is from genome assembly GCF_001244735.1 of Bacillus andreraoultii. GTDB lineage: Bacteria > Bacillota > Bacilli > Bacillales > Caldibacillaceae > Caldifermentibacillus > Caldifermentibacillus andreraoultii. The sequence continues at coordinate 2,816,799 of NZ_LN868937.1, read as the reverse complement.
GAAAATTATTGGTTCGGTGTCACTCATATGACTGTGGATAAAACTCTTGGAACGTATAAAAACCATGAGGAAGTTGAAACAAGTGAAACGGCTAGAAATTTAGAAAAACGTATGTAATACATTGTCTGCCTTAAGAGAGTAACATCAAAGTTCACGAAATAGCATAAGAAAAGTCGGGCGTAGTTTGCTCGGTTTTTCTTATAAGCAGTTTTTTAGAAGACTTCGGGAAAATCGGGTTCATAGAAAGGTTCACTGAGCCGGTTTTCGTGCAAAACTTATGATTTTGGGTTCATAGAAAGGTTCACTGAGCCGGTTTTCGTGCAAAATTTATGATTTTTGGGTTCATAGAAAGATTCTATAAACCCGTTTTCGTGTGATTCGGTTAAATTCAGGTTCATAGAGAAGTTTTAAAAGCCACGTTTCACCAAAAACTGTGGTACTTTCGTGCGGTCATACCACAGTAGAAGCGCGTTTATCGATATTTTTTATGTAATTGGTCGTCTATAACTCTTCTAGATGACCGTTTTATCCATTTACCCCGCGATTTGGTCGTCTACAACCGTTCTTCTAGAAGCCCAATTCAACCTTTTTTCCACGATTCGGGCATCTCCCCCCGCTCTAGACACCATTTTTCCAAGTTTTTTACTAAATAGAAAGGTTTCAACACTTCTAATGTCTTTATAAATTGTTCTATTATAATAATAGAGGGTTGGACGATATTACATAATCTAGAGGTGATTCGATGCTTGACCGGATTAAAGGTGGATTGTTTGGTGTTGCGATTGGGGATGCATTAGGTGGGACGACTGAATTTCTAAAGGAAGCAGAAGTGAAGCGTCAGTATGGTACCGTTACAGAAATTATCGGTGGTGGTTACTGGGATTTGCAGCCGGGGGATACAACTGATGATACGGCGATGACGATTGCTGTTGCCAAGGGAATTATCGCAAGTCCCGATGATCCTATTCATGAGATTGGCGAGCAATTTATTCAGTGGAAAAATACGGATCCAAAAGATATTGGGAATATTATCGCAACTACTTTTCATTTTTTTCGTGATGATTGGTATGATGCTGCGAAATTAGCACATGATGAATTAAATGGAATGAGTGCGGGTAACGGGAGCTTAATGCGATGTTTACCAGTTGCGTTGGCTTATACGGACTTCAATAAAGTAAAAGATGTAACCGAGAAACAATCGAATATGACACATTATGATCAAGTCGCACGAGAAGCTTGTGTTATATATAATGCGATTGCCTTGCGAGTATTAAATGGAGAAGACTTGCACAAAACTATATTATCAGAAATTCGAAATACCCGATATGATTTAAACTATAACCAAGAACCTATGTGTTCTCCTGATGGCTATGTCGTACACACCTTTCAATGGGTTTTGTATTGGCTTTTAAATGAAGATTCTTTTGAAAACGTCGTTATTGGAGCAGCAAATAAAGGTGGCGATAGTGATACAATTGCCGCGATTGCAGGCGGATTAAAGGGAATCGAAGTAGGATTCAGTAAGATTCCTGAAAAATATTGTTCCGTTCTAGTATGTAAAGATGAGTTGATTGTTTTAGCGAGAAAGTTATATGACATAAGAGAAGGCAATAGTAGTTAAATTCAAAATTTGTGTCGAAGTTAAACTACATAGCTTTTTCAATTGAAAAGTCATCGCTATTAACTGAATAATTTTGAAGCGTCCCATTAAATTTTCCCATAAAGTTATGAAAGAAATATAGATGGATGGGTAAAACTAGCAATGATGGAAATTTAATGGGAAGGGATGGACTGTATGAAAAAGCTGAAATATTTAATTTGGACCGTAATGATCGTACTTTCTCTTACAGCATGTACAACGGATCAAGGAAGAATCGTTGATAATGATGAGGGAGATGCCTATATGAATGTTTCTAACTCTCATAGAGCTCCAGATTATGTTAAAGTGGCTGATAAACCGACTTATCCGGTTGGTAGTCAGGTCATTATTAATGCAGACCATGTACCTGGAATGAAAGGTGCTAAAGCAACGATAAAAGGAGCCTATCAAACGACGGTATACATGGTTTCATACATTCCGAAAACCGTTGGAGACAGCGTGAATAATTATAAATGGGTCATTCATGAAGAAATTGCAAATGCAAAATTAGCACCGTATAAACCAGGTGAGAAAGTCGTATTAAATGTCGACCATATAAAAGGGATGGATGGAGCTGGGGCAACGATTGAGTCGGCGAAACAAACAACGGTATATATGGTGAATTATATGGATACGAGAACGGGTACGGAAGTGGAAAATTATCAATGGGTAATAGAAGATGAATTATTACCAGCGAAACAACAAAGGAAAGAAACCCTCTAAAAATATAACTATACGTTCGTCGCCTGATTTCATGCAGTATTCGCATTGATCTCAGGCTTTTTTAGAATTTGACGAAGCTAATACAAGGCAAGTATGCTTGTGGAAAATTTTGTCTAATGTTATGGGAGTCATTTAAACGAATGAAGAAAAAATTTATTTGGTTTATTATTATTGACAAATTACCCTGTGGGGTATAATATTATCTATGTAATCATCCTCTAACCTATTTGGATTGGGATCTTTATCCGCTTCACGAGAGTACGATTGATTGAGGAATTGCTATGTGCCGAAACGAAGGTAACGTAGAAGGGTTGTACGTGCCCTTCGAGGACGATGCGCTGAAACGAAGGTAGTGTAGAAAGGACCCTAATTGTCAGCTTAAATTGAGATCAATGTATTCGTGAAAAAAGTAAAAACGGCGATGTACGGATATATTAGTACAAGTAGCTAATAGGTTATTTTGAAAAATATAAAATATACCTATAGGGGTAGTTTAACTTTAGGAGGAAATAGAGTGGATCAAATAACAGCAAAAGAACTGGAACAAAAAATAAAGGCAGACAAGAAAGTTCATATCATTGATGTTCGTGAAGCATTCGAAGTAGCCGAGGGGAAAATTCCAGGAGCAAAACACATTCCATTAGGTGATATCCCAGGTCGACTGAATGAATTGGATAAAAGTGAGCATTATTATATCATTTGTCAATCTGGTGGTAGAAGTGCGAATGCATGCGAGTTTCTTCGTTATCACGGTTATCAAGTAACGAATGTAGCCGGCGGTATGATGTCTTGGCAAGGAGCAGTGAAGTAGTCTGATTACTGTCTTATTCTAAGAAATTCCTTTCGTAGGACTTTCTATTGGAGAAGAAAATATTTTATGAAAAAAGTAAAGTGGTGAGAGAATATGGAATTACAATGGGTCATTATATTAATGATTGCAGCATTTGTGATTGGTCGTTTGCTATCAAATAGAGGAATTACTAATATTACAGTGGAGCAAGCGAAAAATAAATTTCAAGATAGGAATGTTCAATTTATTGATGTACGTACGCCAAGTGAATATAAATCAAATCATCGTCCACAGTTTAAAAATATTCCTCTTTCCGATTTGCCAGGAAGAACGAGTAAGCTTGATAAAAATAAAGAAGTAGTTGTTATCTGTCAAAGTGGTATGAGAAGTGCAAAGGCTGCGAAAATATTAAAGAAACAAGGTTTTCAAAAAATTTATAATGTTAGAGGCGGTATGAACGCCTGGAAATAGAAGGAGTAAAAGAAATGACAAAAAGAGTAACAGCGGAGGAAGTATGTAAACGAATGAAGAATGGTGAGGAATGTTCAATTATTGATGTTCGTGAAGCATTCGAAGTAGCGGAAGGGAAAATTCCAGGAGCAAAACATATTCCTTTAGGCGAGTTGGCTTTCCGAAAACATGAATTAGAGAAAGACAAGACTTATGTAGTCGTCTGCCAGTCGGGAAATAGAAGTAAAGCGGCATGCGGCATCCTTGAAGCATTTGGATATCATGTTGAAGATATGATTGGTGGTATGAATGCTTGGGGAGGAAAGATAGAGTAGTAAGCGAAACAGCTCATTAATTAACAGGAGGAATTTGAATGGAAAATAAAATTACTGTATATACAACATCACGTTGCCCTTTTTGTACAATGTTGAAAGGATTTTTAGAACAAAATCATATTGCCTTCCAAGAAGTAAATGTTGAAAAAGATCCGATGATGATGCAAAAGTTAGTAAGTAAAACTGGACAAATGGGAGTTCCACAAACAGAAATAAATGGGAAATGGGTCATTGGCTTTGATCCGGAAAGAATTTTATCTGCTTTAAAACAATAAAAAATCTAAAGGCGGCAAATGGTCTTGTCGTCTTTTTATATTTATCCTGTAATTTGTTGCGAAAGTAGACTAGGTTGGTCCCATGCGACTACTACTATTAAAAGGTTGATTGATTCTCAGTAAGTTGTTTTGTATACAATTTTCCACGGGGGAAATGAAGAAAGTTTCAAGAAAAATGAGAGAAGGCACACTATCATTAATGGATACATACTAGTAGAAAAGGCTTTTAGTGTTGTGTCATGAAACAAGTTGTGGTATATTACTAGTTAAATAGAGGTGATTGATATGAATCAGCCGGATTTAAAGATTCTCGGGGAGACGATTAAGTCACAAAGGGAAGAAATGTGCTTCACTTTACGAGAGTTTTCTAATTTGACGGGTGTTAGTTTTTCTCAGCTCAGTAAGATAGAGAGAGGGGAACATCGGCCTACAAGAGAAACCCTTGAAAAAATAGCAAGTCATATAAGCGTGCAAAAAGGTTGGCTTTATTTAATGGCTGGTTATTCGGATTATGTAGTAAGTACTTTGGAAAATAATCCGTTGAATGACCAATTTGATATGAAAGAAGATTCGATTACTAATATCCCCATTCATGGGACAGTCCACGAACCGAAAGTGAACGATTTAAGCAACGATTGGACAAGTTTTATTGATAAAATGGAATCAAGGAAACTAAGTCCGAAAGAAATCGAATCAATTATAGCAGATTATGAAAAAATAAAAGCAATTTTAATTAGGTAAAACTAGTTAGCTACAACGAAAGGAGAACAGGAATGAAATTTTTCCATACAGCAGACTGGCATTTAGGTAAACTCGTCCAAGGTGTATATATGACAGAAGATCAACGGTATGTTTTAAAACAATTTATTGAAGCGATAGAAGTAGAGAAACCGGATGCAGTCATTATCGCTGGAGATTTATATGATCGTGGGATACCACCAACAGAAGCAGTAAATTTGCTAGATGAAGTGCTAGAAGAAATTGTCCTTAGGTTAAAAACACCGGTCTTGGCTGTTGCCGGGAACCATGATAGTCCAACTCGTCTCCATTTCGGAAGTCGGATGATGAAAGCAAATGGTTATCATATCGTAGGGCAACTTTCAAATTCGTTACAACCAGTTATTTTACATGATGAATATGGTGAGGTTCATTTTCACCTTATCCCGTTTGCTGATCCGAGTGTTGTTCGGCATTTGTTTGAAGATGATGAAATTCGTTCCCATAACGATGCCATGCAAAAAATTGTTGCAGCGATTGAGACAAAAATGGATCCGAATGCGCGACATGTGTTTGTTGGACATGCCTTTGTAACGCCTCACGGGGAGGAGCAAGAAAATACGAGTGAATCAGAACGGCCACTTGCTATCGGTGGTTCGGAATACGTCGATGCCAACCTGTTCAAAAACTTCCACTACACAGCTTTAGGGCACCTACATCAAGCCCATTTCGTATTGGATGAGAAGATTCGTTATTCAGGCTCACCATTGAAATACTCGATATCAGAGGAAAATCATAAGAAAGGCTATTTAATCGTTGAGTTAGATGAACAAGGAAATGTGACAATTGAGAAAAAGTTGCTAGAACCAATTCGGGATATGTGCACGGTTGAGTCGTCGATGGAAGAATTACTGAAACATCCAATTAATGACGATTATGTTTTTGTTCGTTTGTTAGATGAGACACCGGTTCTATCACCAATGGAAAAGGTTCGTTCTGTTTATCCGAATGCGATGCACGTTGAGCGGAGAATTATTTTATCTAATGATCATGAAGATACAAATGTTGAAAAAGTTGCCCGTCATAAAATGGACGACCTATCATTATTCCGCGCATTTTACCAAGAAGTGAAACAGACAGAGGTAACGGAAGAAACGGAAGCGATATTTAAAGAAGTTCTCCATGAATTATTGCAGGAAGACCAAGAAGAATTTAAGCGTGTAGCGATGGAAGTTGCGGCATCTAAGTCAGTAGATTCAGAAGGAGGAGAATCATGAGACCACTTAAATTAACGATGACCGCGTTTGGTCCATATAAAGAACGGGAAGTAATTGATTTTACTGAGCTAAAAGAAAATCGATTATTTGTTATTTCCGGAAATACTGGGGCAGGGAAAACGACAATATTTGATGCCATCTGTTTTGTTCTTTATGGTTCTGCGAGTGGAGAGGATCGTAGTGATATAAAATGCTTGCGGAGTGACTTTGCTGATGATGACATCTATACATCTGTTGAATTAGAATTTGAGCTCCGAGGTCATTTTTACCGAATTAAAAGGCAGCTCCCCCATGTGAAGAAAGGGAATAAGACAGCAACCGGTGATTCATATGAATTTTACGAGCGGATAGAAGACGAAGAGATTCCTTGTGTAGACCGGCAAATCGTTTCAGAAATAAATAAAAGAGTGGAAGAGTTGATTGGCTTAACTAGGGATCAATTTATTCAAATTGTTATGCTGCCACAAGGTGAATTTCGAAAGCTTCTTACCTCTCAAACGGAAAATAAAGAGGAGATACTTCGGAAAATTTTTAAAACAGAACGTTATACTTTTATTAGCCAACGATTAAAAGCAAAAAAACAATTGGCTGAAGAAGAGTTTAACCGTGAAAAACAAACGCGTGATCGATATTTTTCCGATATAAAAACATTACTTCCACTCCGTGTGGAATCCTTGTTATTTGAGACACTTTCCCAGGAAAACTTCAACACATATCAAGTGTTAGCAGGACTTGATGAGGAAGAAATGTTTTATGAAGATACAATTACCGATAATAAAAAAATAGAAGCACAAGCTGAAAAGACCTACAATGAGAAGCTCGAAATTTTCCATAAAGCAGAAGGAATCAATGCGGAGTTTATCAAATTAGAAGAGAAAGAGAATCTCTTAAAAGAATATGAGACAAAGAAACCAATCATTAAGACGAAAGAAGTGCAACTCGAAAATGCCGAACGTGCTAGTAAAATTGAAGGGTATGAAACACAAGTTAACGAGTGGCGACTAGACGAGAGGGAGAAAACGACTCGTTTAAAACAGACTGAAAAAGGTTATGATGAGGTAGTTGATCAATTGAAACGTGTAGAGCTTACTTATAAAGAGGAAGAAAGTAAAAAAGGTGAACGAGAGGAAATCGCCAAAAAACTTCAGCATTATAAGGAGCTTTTACCAACTGTACAGGAAATTGATAAGAAAAAGCAACAATTAACGGAACAATATAAATATGTTCAAAGCTTAGTAAAGCAAAAGGATGAAGTGGCAAACAATATACATGAAATAAAGGAAATGAAACAATCGATTAACCGACAAATAAAAGAAATGGAACAAAAAGTAGATACATTGCCAGATAAACAACAGAAGGTTAATGAATTGCGTAATCATGCAATTGTGTTACGTGATTATATTCGCTTAGCGCAACAGAAAGATAAGCTTAGCAAAGAAATAAGTGAGCAGAAAATTCAGCACGAAGCGGCAAAACAACAATATGAAAAGTTAGAATCTGCTTGGGTGAACGGACAAGCCATTATTCTTGCGACACATTTACACGATGGTGAACCTTGTCCGGTTTGTGGGAGCATGGAACATCCGAAGCGAGCAGATGGTCATTTTTCTGTTCCAACAAAAGAGGAACTTGATACAGCTAAAAAAGAATTCAATGGAATAGACGATAAATATCGAGAGTTCGTTGCAACGTTTCATTCTGTCAAACAACAAATGGAAGAGAAAGGAAAAGAAGTTGAACAAATTGGTATTGAGCTTCAAAATGTACGTGAAACATATAACCAGTTTGTAGAAGAAGGAAAGCAGCTAAAAGAGGAAGTCAATTCTTTACAACTAGAAAAGGAAAAACTACACAATTTTAAAGTGAACTTGGAAAAAATTGAAATGAATCTTAATGAAAAAGAAGAACATCAAGAAGCGCTAGCAAAATCGTACCTTGAAAAGAGCACGGCATTCGAAGCGAATAAAGCTATTTATCAAGAGCAATTAAATCGGATTCCGGAAGACCTACAAAAATTGTCCGTGTTAGAGCTAGAAATAACAAAAACAGAAGCAAAGCAAAGGGATTTAGAAATAGCATGGGAACTTGTCCAAAAACAATTGCAGTCGTCAAGGGAAGAGTTAGCAAAAGCACAAGTGAACTTGGATAATGCAAAACAGCAACTAAGTGAGGTTACGTTAAAAAGGGAAAAAGCGGAACAACAATTTTATGAAATGTTGCAACAAGCGCAGTTCGTAGATGAAGTGCAATACCGCAAATCAAAACTTTCTGAAGTGGAGCAAAAACAACTAAAACAAGAAATTGATACGTATTATAGTCATATTGCTGTGCTTCAACAACAAATTAAAGAACTCCATGATTCTTTAGCTGATAAAAAGAAAGTGGACCTAGTCGAGTTGAAGAATGACTTAGACAAGTCTAAACAAGCGTTTGAACAAGCACAAGAGACATTAAGGCAGTCTGAGCAGTATTTAAATCATGTTCAAACATTAAAAGAAGCAATTACAGAAGCAAATGAACGTCTCAATCAATTAGAAAAACGAAAAGATACAGTAACAGATTTGTATGATGTGATTCGTGGGCAAAATGATAAGAAGATTTCTTTTGAACGATATTTGCAAATTGAATTTTTAGAGCAAATTTTAATGGCTGCAAATGAACGATTAAAACGTTTATCAAACGGACAATTTGTTTTACAACGTAGTGAACGACAAGAAGCAAGAGGAAAACAAAGTGGTCTTGGTCTTGATGTGTATGATTCTTATACAGGCCAAACTCGTGATGTGAAAACATTGTCTGGTGGGGAGAAGTTTAATGCGTCCTTATCCCTTGCTCTTGGTATGGCAGATGTGATCCAAAGTTACCAAGGGGGCGTCTCCATTGATACGATGTTTATCGATGAAGGATTTGGCTCGCTAGATGAAGAGTCTCTAACAAAGGCGATTGATACATTAATCGATTTGCAACAAACAGGTCGAATGATCGGTATTATCTCCCATGTTCAAGAATTAAAAAATGCCATTCCTGCTGCCTTAGAAGTGAATAAGATGAAAGAAGGATACAGTAAAACACAGTTTGTTATCAAATAAGTTTCATAGGGAAAAATGGTCAGGGGTGTGTAACCTCTGGCCAACAGGTGTTTTGAATAACGATATATGTTAAAAAGTCCCGTACGTGTACTGAAAAAATATGATAAGATATACATAGTTTTACGACAGAATCAATTATGTCCATCATTGGAGGGCTGGTTTTGATTACCATATTAGATATTGCAAAAATGGCGAATGTATCACGGACAACCGTTTCTCGTGTGTTAAATAATTCTGGTTATGTTAGTGAAGAAGTTCGGGAACGAGTAATGAAAGTTATTAAAGAAACAGGTTATGTACCTAGTCAACAGGCAAAGTCCCTTCGAACGAAAGAAACGAAAGTAATTGGTGTGATTTTACCAAGAATTAGTACAGAAACAGCGAGTAAAATTGTTGCTGGGATCGATGAGGTTCTTAGTAGTGAAGGATATCAAATTTTATTAGCGACAACGAATTTACAAGTTGAAAAAGAGATTGAATATTTACGGCTCCTTGTTAATCGACAAGTTGATGGGATTATATTCGTTGCAACGAATATTCTTCCTGAAGTTGTCAAGGAGATTAAGCAAATAAAGATTCCACTCATTGTTGTTGGGCAAAATATGCCTGAAGCATCATCTGTCTATAATGATGATTACCATGCTGCTAAATTTCTAACAGAGATGTTTATTCATAAAGGGAAGAAACAAATTGCGTATATTGGTGTCTCGGAAACAGACTATGCAGTAGGTGTAGAAAGAAAACGAGGTTATTTAGATACGCTAGCAGAATATGAAATTGAGGCTCAAGAAAAATGGATTGAAATTGGAAGTTTTGAAACAGAGTCTGGTTATCAATGTATGAAAAAGATGATCAAGAATAATGAGACGTTACCAGAGGCGGTATTTGCAGCGACCGACCGTATTGCAATTGGTGTCATGTCATTTCTAAAGGAAAAAAATATTCACATCCCCGAGATGATTAGTATTGCCAGTATTGGGGCGAGTGATATATCCCAATATGTTACTCCACAATTAACGACAATTGATTACGAAAATGAGAAGGCAGGGAAAGCGGCTGCTAAGTTATTATTAAAAAATATTAAGGGGGAAACAACAAAAATAGAAAAAATTATTTTAAGTTATAGACTAAGAGAGGGAAATAGTATATAATGAACTCATCTGGAATCGATTTCATAAAAACGGGATTATCATAATCCTGCTCTTTTTTCTCTTATATGTAATCGATTCCAGAAGAGGATTACTTACTAGTTTTATAAACTCTTTTTTTATCAACTTTAAGGAATCGATTCCACAACAAGAAACAAATATGTACAATTATACCCCAAGTCATACCATGGATAATGGATTTTAAATAAGTGAAGGTTGAACTGCAAACCTAATGAATAAGGAGTGAAAAAGAATGTCTGAAAACAGTAAAATTGTTAAAGAGTTAATCGATGCAATTGGTGGGAAAGACAATATTATATCTGCTGCCCACTGTGCAACACGTCTTCGCATCATGGTTAAAGATAAAGAGAAAATTGATCAACAAAGAGTGGAGAATCTTGATAAAGTGAAAGGAGCGTTCTTCAATTCGGGGCAATATCAAGTTATTTTTGGAACTGGGACTGTAAACCGGATGTATGAAGAGGCAATGAAATTAGGTGTTAGTGGTACGACAAAAGCGGAACAAGCACAAGAGGCTGCAAAGAGTGGGAGTAAATTCCAACGGGCAATTCGTACATTTGGTGATGTATTTGTTCCAATTATTCCAGTCCTTGTTGCAACCGGCTTATTTATGGGGTTACGCGGTCTTGTCATGCAAGATGAAATTTTAGGTTTGTTTGGTTTGACACCTGATGATATTTCACAAAACTTTATTTTAATTACTGAAGTTTTAACCGATACCGCATTTGCCTTCCTACCAGCACTTGTTGCTTGGTCTACATTCCGTGTGTTTGGTGGTAGCCCTGTGATTGGTCTTGTACTTGGTTTAATGCTTGTCAATCCAGCGTTACCGAATGCGTATGCCGTTGCTGGTGGTGATGCAAGTCCGTTAATGTTCCTAGGTTTTATTCCGGTCGTTGGTTATCAAGGCTCTGTCTTACCAGCGTTCATCGCAGGGATTGTCGGGGCAAAATTAGAACGATGGATTCGTAAGCGTGTACCAGAAGCGTTAGATTTAATTATCACGCCGTTTTTAACACTCTTAGTAATGATTACGCTTGCTTTATTTCTTATCGGACCCATTTTCCATTCAGCAGAAAATGTTATATTAACAGTCTTTAAGTCAATTCTAGAGTGGCCATTAGGGATTAGCGGACTGATTATTGGTGGATTAAACCAATTAATTGTCGTAACAGGTGTGCATCATATCTTTAATATGCTTGAAATCCAATTACTCGAGGCGTTTGGGAATAACCCGTACAATGCGATTATTACCTGTTCTGTTGCGGCTCAAGGTGGGGCAGCTCTTGCAGTTGGTTTGAAAACAAAATCACCAAAATTAAAAGCATTAGCATTACCATCTTCATTCTCCGCATTTCTAGGTATTACAGAACCCGCCATTTTCGGTGTTAATTTACGTTATTTTAAACCGTTTATTATGGGATTAATTGGTGGTGGCGTTGGTGGTTTTCTTTCAGCAATTCTCGGACTAAAAGCAACCGGAATGGCTATTACTGTTATTCCAGGAACACTTCTTTATTTAAACGGTCAAATCTTCCTTTATTTATTAGTGAATATCGTTGCCATTGCAACAGCCTTTGTATTAACATGGATGTTCGGCTATTCCGATAAAATGTTGGACAATCAAAACCAAGAATCGAAAGCAAGTTAATGCGTGAATGTATAAAGAAAACGAAGGGCACAAGCCTTGACGAGAGTTAAGATAAAGATTTCGCCGATAAAGGCTTCTGGCATGTGAGGTAATGCTGCCAAAGCTTTTTATAGTGTAAATCGAAGGGATAAGAGAAGTTGATACATTTATACATTCCTTAAAAACAAAAGGACCTGTATCTAATCTCATGCTGGTACAAATGTAGGAATGGTTCACTTAAGTGGAGACGTCTAGGAAGGAACGACGGGGTAAAAATCATTGATAGAAAAATAGACGTTCAAGCGGTAAAGGGTAGATAAATTACTCAATACCGCTTTCATTTTATGTATTGTTTTTTTATATGTATATGGTTTTGCTAAAAAATGACAACAAGATAAGGAGTTCAGTATGAATAAGGATTTGCAATTACGTGAGAAGATTAAACAAAAGCTAGTTGATGTGAAGCAGAAACTGGGGAAGGATGGAAATCGACTCGCCTTTCATTTAACACCAGCTGTTGGCCTTTTGAATGATCCAAACGGTTTAATTTATTTTAAAGGAAAGTACCATGTCTTCTTCCAATGGAATCCGTTTGAGACAAAACATACATTTAAAGCCTGGGGACATGTTTCCTCGCAAGATTTCATTGGGTGGGAGGTGCACCCACCAGCTTTAGTTCCAAGTGAATGGTATGAGAAAGATGGTTGTTATTCAGGTTCAGCTGTTGAGTATAACGGAAAACTCTATTTATTTTATACAGGAAATGTCCGAACAGAAGATGGTGGACGAGAAACGTATCAATGCTTAGCGATTACTGAAGATGGGATCTGTTTTGAGAAAAAAGGTCCTGTGATTGAATTGCCTGAAGGGTACACAACACATTTCCGTGATCCAAAAGTATGGCAGGAAGGCGAAAAATGGTATATGGTTTTAGGAGCGCAAACAAAATCATTCGAGGGTTCCGTTGTTTTGTATTCTTCTTCTGACTTACTTCATTGGCAATTAGAAGGGCCTTTAGCTGGTCCAGGAATAACTTTAGACGATCCCTTTGGCTTTATGTGGGAATGTCCAGATTTCTTTCTACTTAATGAAAAAGACGTCTTAGTTTGTTCACCACAAGGGCTTGAATCTGAGCCGTACAAATATCAAAACTTATACCAATCGGGTTACTTTATTGGAGACTGGGATCGGAAAACAAAAAAGTTCAGTCATAGTAAATTTCAAGAACTTGATTATGGATTTGATTTTTATGCACCACAAACGTTTACTGACGGAAAGGGGCGACGAATTTTAATTGCTTGGATGGGAATGGGAGATGAAATGGAGCAACATCATCCAACTGTTCGAGATGGCTGGCTTCATGCGTTAACAGTCCCGCGGGAGCTATCGATAAAGGCAGAGAAACTATATCAACAGCCTATTGATGAACTAAAAATGTTACGTACGAATTACTATAGTGAAGCTTTCACTTTAACGAATGAGAAGATAGAAATTGGGCTAAACTCGGATCTTCAAGAAATCATAATTAATATTGATCAATTTGAGGGAAAAAAATTTAGTCTACAGTTACCTGACAGATGGAAGCTAACATATACGCGCGAACAAGGTATTATAAGTTTTGAGCGAACACGCTTTGATACACATGAAAAAGAAACAAGACACTGTTTAATCGAAAGTATTGAAACGATTCATATTTTACAAGACCGTTCTTCGGTGGAAATTTTTCTAAATAACGGTGAAAAAGTATTTACGAGTCGTTATTATTCAAATAACACCCATCATTCATGTGTCATTGCGGTAGATGGAAGTGTAGCGATGCAATGGCAGAACTGGGACCTCGGTTCATTTTCTTTTCAACATCATGAGTAAAACAAATAGATTCTTCCTCTTCTGGACATAGTAAGAAAGAGGAGGGAGCTTTATGCCACGAAGAAATAAAATATTAGTACCGGAAGCCCGGAAAGAACTAGATCAGTTAAAAGCGAAAGTTGTAGGAACAAACAATCCACACGAAGCAAAGTTTGAAGCGGCCAAGGAAGTAGGTGTTCCGTTAAAAGAAGGTTATAACGGTAAATTAACAGCTGAGGAAGCAGGAAAGGTTGGGGGACGATTAGGCGGTAGTATGGTAAAAGAACTCGTCAAAATGGCCCAAGAAAATTTAAATAAAAGACCGTAAGAATCTCTCATTTCATTTGTCGGTTGGATAGACCTATCAGTGAAAAAGCCCACAGATGCACAAGTACATTTGTGGGTATATTTAACTTAATAGGAAAGTACAAGCGCACAAGGAAGGCTTCGAGCATTGCATCAAAGCCGAAAAACTCTCTTTTTTTTCAAGCGAACACTAGTCCCTTGATTGCTTAAAGGCTTTAGCATCTTTAGTTTTCTTTATTGGGCTACCATGGAAAAAAGAACGTTTAACTAGTGTAGATGCCCGATTCGCGGTGGAAGGGGAGGAAAAGGTCATCTAGAAGAGTTCTAGACGCTCAACTCAAGACCAATCGAATGGAAATGCTCATGTGCCACATCCACACATGCATACCTAAATACTCAAACAACAAAAAACGGATATGCCCATTTTTCATATAAAGCTTGTCCGTTTTGATATTCATCTTAATGAATTCGAATTTCACTATCGTGGTCAAAGAAGTGTGCTCTGATAGTTGATCGTAAGACATGAAAGAGATAGACAAGTGAATACAAATATAGGTGAATGGAACTAGTTTATTATTTAAGACTTGTATAAATAAGAAATATATGATAAATTATATGTAACCGGTTACAGGTGGTGGAAAATATGGCAGTTACTATTCGTGATGTTGCGAAAGAAGCGGGTGTTTCAGTAGCGACAGTATCGAGAGTATTAAACAGTAGCGGATATGTGCATGAAGACACAAGAGATGCTGTTATGGATGCAATTAAACGATTAAATTATAAACCAAATGAAGTGGCTCGGTCACTTTATAAAAAGAAATCAAAATTTATTGGACTGGTACTACCTGATATTACCAACCCTTTTTTCCCGGCACTTGCTCGTGGAGTTGAAGATTTTTTATATCGTGAAGGGTATCATCTCATCATTGGGAACAGTGATGAGCAAATGGAAAAAGAAAATGAATATGTTCATGGATTCCTACAAAATAACGTGGTTGGTCTCATTATATCCACTCACGATATTGATTTCCATGCTATAAAAACAGCTAAAATTCCGGTTGTTCTTTTAGACCGGACAACAGATGAATTTCCGGCAGTTTATGCGGACCAAATTCAAGGTGGAAAACTTGCCGCAACAAAAATCATTGAACGAGGTTGTCATGAAGTAACCATTATTCGCGGACCAGTTACCATTAAACCTGTTTATGAACGGTTTAGGGCAGCATATGATGTGTTAAAAAAGAACAATAAAAAGGTAAACATTATTGATGCACAGTTAACTTTTGAAAGTGGTCAAAAAACTGCAAAAGAACTGTTTGAAAAATATCCGAATACAGATGCCGTGCTAGCATGTAACGATCCTGTTGCCATTGCTATTTTAAATGAAGCCATTAAACAAGGACGCCAAATCCCAGAAGATATGCAAATTATCGGGTTTGATAATATTTCGATGAGCAGTGTTGTACATCCTGGATTATCGACGATCAATCAGCCGGCCTATGAAATGGGTTTAAAAGCTGCAGAGATTTTGTTAAAACAAATTAATCAAGAAAAACTAACGAAAATCCATTATAAGTTTCCTGTAAGTTTTATTGAACGAGAATCAACGCGAAAGGAAGAGAAATAATATGGTAAAAGTTGCAGTTGTTGGAAGTGCATCAATTGATTTGATAGTGACGGCAAGTAAACGACCGCTTGCCGGAGAAACTTTAATTGGTGAATCATTTCATACAGCACCAGGGGGAAAAGGAGCAAACCAAGCAGTTGCTGCTGCAAGACTCGATGCCGAAGTAGACATGATTGGTTGTGTTGGTGATGATGCTTTTGGGAAAGAGATCATGGATAACTTTAAGAAAAATGGTGTTTCTGTCCGCTATGTGGAACCGGTTACACATTGTCCATCAGGAACGGCCCACATTACATTAGCTGAAGGCGATAATAGCATCATCGTTGTGAAAGGGGCAAATGATTATGTTACTCCTGAATATGTGAAACAAGCGGAAGAATCGCTGCATGGGGCAGATATCATATTGATTCAACAAGAAATACCAATCGAAACGGTCGAATATGTGGCTACATTTTGTGATCGCTTTCAACGAAAACTACTTTTAAATCCAGCTCCAGCAAGAAAGTTAAGTGAAAAGGTTATTGAATATGCAACCTTTATCACGCCGAATGAACATGAATTTGCGGTACTTTTTGGGAATGAAAATCGCTCGAAAGTACTAGCGAAATATCCAAATAAATTAATTATTACAGAAGGAAGTAACGGTGTTCGTTTCCATAACGGGAAAACGGAAGAGGTCATTCCGGCTTACCAAGTAGAACCGGTTGATACAACTGGGGCTGGCGATACGTTTAATGCAGCGTTTGCCGTGGCGGTCGCAGAGGGGAAAGAGATAGCTGATGCGATTAAAATTGCGAATCGGGCTGCATCTTTATCGATTAAGAAGTTCGGTGCCCAAGGTGGTATGCCAACACGGAAAGAATTAGAAAGGAGTCTGTAAACGATGAAAAAACACGGGATTTTAAATAGCGAGATCGCAAAAATACTAGCTGATTTAGGTCACACCGATTTAATCGTTATTGGCGATGCAGGGTTACCAACTCCAAGTGGGGTCAAAAAAATCGATCTTGCTTTAAAGCCAGGAACCCCCTCTTTCCAAGAAGTAATCGAAGTCGTTTCTGATGATATGCATATAGAAAAAGTGTATCTTGCCTCTGAAATAAAAGAGAATAATAGATCACAATATGAATTTTTAAAGAATCATTTTACACAAGATATTGAGTTTATCTCCCATGAAGAGTTCAAACAATTGACTGCAAATGCAAAAGTTATTATACGGACAGGAGAAATTACCCCGTATTCAAACTGTATTTTACAAGCTGGCGTCTTTTTTTAACATGAATCAGTAGCAAACTCTTATTTCGAAAAAAATCGGGCGTAAATGCTGATTTTTCACATTTGATCGTAGAGAGGTGAACAATATGAAAATTATGATGGAGAATATTCATAAAGCGTTTGGAACGAATCAAGTGCTAAAAGGTGTCGACTTTACTCTTGAGCAAGGTGAAATCCACGCTCTAATGGGTGAAAACGGTGCGGGGAAATCGACATTAATGAATATTTTAACTGGGCTTTTCCATCAAGATCAAGGGAAAATTACGATTGATGGAAAAGAAACGTTATTTAAAAATTCTAAGGAAGCAGAAAAAGCAGGACTTGCCTTTATCCGTCAAGAGTTAAATATATGGCCAGAAATGACGGTATTGCAAAATCTATTTATTGGGAAAGAAAAAGTAAATTCATTTGGTATGTTGAAAGAAAAAGAGATGATAAGAGAAGCGGAAAAAATCTTAAAACGATTAGATATTTCCCTTCCACTTAAAAAAGAAGCAGGTCTCTGTTCAGTTGGTGAGCAACAAATGATTGAGATAGCGAAGGCGTTAATGATAGATGCAAAAGTCATCATTATGGACGAACCGACTTCTGCTCTAACAGACCGAGAAATTGAAAGATTATTCGTCATTATGAAGGAACTAACGTCTTCAGGTGTTTCCATCGTCTATATTTCCCATCGGATGGAAGAAATCTTTGAAATTTGTGATCGAATAACAGTTATGCGTGACGGTGTTTCTGTTGCCACTTCTCGAATGAAAGATACTTCTTTTGAAGAGGTAGTGAAACAAATGGTTGGTCGGGAACTTTCAGATCGCTATCCGGAAAGAAATCCTAAATTTGGCGATACAGTCATGGAAGTAAAAGGACTTACACGAAATGGTGTTTTTCAAGATATTAGTTTCTCGGTAAAATCTGGTGAAATTCTTGGCATATCAGGATTAATGGGTGCTGGACGGACAGAAATCATGCGCTCGATTTTTGGACTCGACCCGACTGATCATGGTGAAATCCGGATAAACGGAAAATCGATTACAGTTAAAAATCCAGCTGATGCGGTGAAACAAGGACTTGCATTTATTACCGAAGACCGAAAAGATGAAGGGCTTATTTTAGATTTTTCAATTCGTGACAATATGACGATTCCGAATCTAAACAGTTTTGCGCCAAAAGGAGTCATTAAATCCGAAGAAGAAAAGAAATTTTCTACGATGATGATTGAGCGCTTAAAAATAAAAACGGTTTCACAAGAGATTGTAGTAGGGAACTTATCTGGTGGGAACCAACAAAAAGTCGTCATTGCAAAGTGGATTGGGACAGGTCCAAAGGTTCTCATAATGGATGAACCAACACGGGGAATCGATGTCGGTGCAAAACGCGAAATTTATCATTTAATGAATGAACTTACCGAACGTGGTTTGGCAATTATTATGATTTCCTCGGATTTACCTGAAGTATTAGGTATGAGTGACCGTATTCTCGTTATCCATGAAGGAAAAATCACAGGGGAATTAATGAAGGAAGAAGCAACTCAAGAAAAGATTATGACATTTGCAACGGGGGGAAAATAATGAAAACGAACAAATTATCATCAATATTAGGAAAGTTCGGTGCCCTATTCGCATTACTATTTCTCATTTTAGTCGTTTCAATTTTAAATCCGTCATTTTTGGATCCGGCAAACTTAATGAACTTATTAAGACAAATTTCGATTAATGGATTAATTGCATTCGGTATGACGTTTGTTATTTTAACCGGTGGCATTGACTTATCAGTTGGTTCGACATTAGCGTTATCAAGTGCATTGGCGGCCGGTATGATGGTCTCCGGTGTCCACCCGATTATTGCTGTCATGATTGGTGTAATGATCGGTGCGATCCTCGGTGCATTTAACGGTTTAATGATTTCAAAAGGAAAACTTGCTCCATTTATTGTTACACTTGCAACGATGACGATTTATCGTGGATTAACGCTTGTTTTTACAGATGGTAAGCCAATAACAGGGCTCGGTGATTCGTATGCCTTCCAATTATTTGGAAAAGGATATTTTCTTGGAATTCCAGTTCCTGCAGTGACAATGTTAATTGCTTTCTTCGCCCTTTGGTTTTTATTAAATAAAATGTCCTTTGGTCGACAAACATATGCCATTGGTGGAAATGAAAAGGCGGCACATGTATCTGGGATAAAAATTGATCGTGTAAAAATCTTTATCTATTCGATTAGTGGGATGTTAGCAGCACTAGCTGGGATGATTCTAATGTCTCGTTTAAACTCTGCCCAACCAACAGCTGGACAAGCATATGAAATGGATGCCATCGCAGCTGTCGTTCTTGGTGGAACAAGTCTTTCAGGTGGTAAAGGACGGATTACCGGAACATTTATCGGTGTCTTGATCATTGGAATTTTAAATAACGGCATGAATTTACTAGGTATTTCTGCATTCTATCAACAAGTTGTTAAAGGAATCGTTATTTTAATCGCCGTATTAATCGATCGTAAAAAATCATAAATGAGGTGAAATGATGAAAAAGTTTGGAGCACTACTAATCATATTTACGATGATGATCTTATCTGCTTGCTCAATGGAAAGTCCCTTTGTGAAAGAAGATTCTGGGAAAGGTAATCAAATGACAATCGGTTTAAGTATTTCTACACTCGATAATCCATTCTTTGTTTCGCTACGGGATGCGATTGTGGAAAGTGCAGAAGCAAATGGAATGAAAGTAGTGAGTGTTAACGCACAAAATGATGCATCGAAAGAAATTAGTGGTATTGAAGATTTAATTCAACAAGGTGTAGATATTTTATTAATCAACCCGACTGATTCATCTGCTGTTTCATCTGCTGTTCAATCGGCAAACAGTGCTAAAATACCGGTAATCACAATCGATCGATCCGCTGATAAAGGAAAGGTTGAAACGTTAATTACTTCTGATAACGTTGCAGGTGGCGAAATGGCTGCAAACTTTATTCTCGAAAAAGTAGGAGAAAATGCGAAAGTTGTCGAACTACAAGGAATTGCAGGAGCTTCAGCAACGAGAGAACGTGGCGAAGGGTTCCATAAAGTTGCCGACTCAAATCTCGAAGTAATCGCAAGCCAACCGGCAGACTTTGATCGGACAAAAGGTTTGACAGTAATGGAAAATACACTACAAGGGAAAAAAGGTGTCCAAGCTGTATTTGCACATAATGACGAAATGGCTTTAGGTGCAGTAGAAGCAATAAAGTCAGCAGGTCTTGATGTCGTTGTTGTTGGATTTGATGGAACAGAAGATGCTGTAAAAGCGGTTGAAGCTGGAGAACTAACTGCAACTGTTGCTCAACAGCCAGCGTTAATGGGGAAAGAAGCAGTAAAGGCTGCAGAAAAAGTATTAAATGGTGAAAAACTCGACGACGTCATAAAAGTTCCACTAGAATTAAAAACGAAAGAATAGTGAGTATGTAAATAGAGAGGTGGTTCAATAACTGGACCACCATTTTTTGCTAATAAAGATGTATTGCGAGCATTTTTTTCAACTGTGTCGAACAACGATGACAAAATGACGATTTTAGAAAAAAGAACTCGTTCATTTAAGGAATAAACCATTTGACATAGAGATATCGAAATATAAGTATTGTTGAAACATGCAGGACGAGAAATAGAAAAATAGTCGAATAACTATTCATTAATAAGTTATATTTTATACATAGAAAATCAAATAATATTTTTATACTGAGTATGGCCGTTATCCAGCGCCATTGAAACTTAAAACTGATGAGAAATGTAAAGAAAAATGAGAAACAAAAGATATACAATGCGTTAAATGTTAATGAATCTCGAATCGGATCGTTAAACCAATGAACGGAGTAGGTTGGAACAGAAAATAAAAACAATAAAATAAAATGCAGTGTGTTGATATATACAGCAATCGTTAAATACATCGTAAAAAACTTCACAAAAGGCCCGGGTCTTTTTAGTAATTGGTACCATCCTTTAGCGATATAAAAGCAAATGGGAAGGAGAATGCCAGTAATCCATATTTTCCACCAATGATGTTCATATAAATCCATATTTAAGAAAAACCATTCAATTCCTAGTATACTTAATGTGATCATTAAAATGTTTGTTAGTCTAAAATGAAATTCAGCAATAGCAACAGCTGAAGTTGGTATCGTTATCCCCTGTGAAACAATTGAACCAAGAATATTATCGAACCAGTACGAATTTACAAGGAGGGGCTTATAGTAGTAAGCGTCCAATAGAACTAATACAATATAATCTACAATGTAAGCTAGTCCTGTTATAAAAAAATAAGTTTGTAATAGACGTTTTTTATCCTTATGCTTCATTAAAGTTATCATTAGTACGAAAAGGCTAATTCCAATTAATAGGAAATACCATACATAGTTTGGCGTTTTCAATGGAAGCCTCCTGCATAAGTAGTTTATTATTATACTATCTGTAAAGACTTTGATAAAAATACTTGTTAATAAATGGAATGATCTTTAAGACATGAGAAAAAGATGCCAGAAATACTGACACCTTTGTAGACATAAGTTCGGGCTCATTTTTAGTTAATGATTTTCCAATTTCTCCTTGCCTATACGCATAAGTTGAAGGTTTCGGTAGCATTAAATCAAAGCCGAAAAACTCTCTTTTTTCGATGAACTCTAGTCTCTTGGTTACCTAAAGGCCCGAGTCACGAGTTTTCTTTATGTTGGGGAGTGTTTTTAAACTTGAATGGGATACAATGACCCGCTTAACGCAAATGAAACACTTCCAGTTTCCTCGGATACAACAAGTGCTAAGGCGTCGCTACTTTCGGTTATTCCAAGAGCAGCTCGGTGCCTCGTTCCAAGTTTCCCAGTTATGTTTGTCGTTGTTAGTGGTAAAATATTGGCTGCGGAAACAATTGTATTTTCTCGAATAAGCACTGCCCCGTCATGGAGTGGGTTTCCTGGATAAAAGATTGACTCCACTAATGAAGAAGAAAGAAGTGCCTCTATTTCCGTTCCCTTTTGAATCATGGAATGTACATCGTCATTCCCTTGAACAACAATTAAAGCACCGTGTCGTCGAGAGGAAAGTCGTTTCAAACAAAGGGAGAGATCATCAACTTTTTCCGTGTAGTTGGATAAATAACATTGTAAGTAATAAGACCCGGCTACGGACTCTAATTGACTCAACTCTTCACGAAATTCCTCCAGATTACAAAGAATACAATCATCACCATCTAAAAAAGATATAGTATGTTGAAGTTTCGTTGTTAATTGTTGTAGCCCTAACAAAATTTCCTCTTTCATGTAAGAAAAATCACAGTTTGAATGGTTCAATTGTCGCACCTCCCAACATAAGAAGAAATTGTCTCATAACAAAGGAAAATAAATATGGGTGAATATCAAATTGGTATGAACAGGCTATATTTGCATAAGATAAACCTTCATCCAATATACTTATTCTTCGGTCTTCCGCTTTAATTTTGCCTTATGTAATTTTTTCGGATTAAAGATATTATCTTCTGTACCGGTGACGATATATTTTTGATTGTTCGGGCCATCAACAATGTCTCCAATTTTATAGGCAATCAATTTCGGCATTTTAGAACGAATGAGTAAATGATCTTTCTCGTCATAAATACTTAGCATTAATTCTTTATTATGTCTTGAGTAAACAGCAGTAATTTCTTCGTACACGTTCAAATTCCCCTCTTTATATAAAAACTTGCATTTCGTATTTTACCATAAAATTCTTTCTTAAGTACGAATCTTTAACTTTTTTAAAAGATACTTCGATTATTATGACCAATTTTGTGAATAAGTTTGATGTATAAAGTTGGAAAGGTAGGTCTTTTAACTATCGATAACTTTTTATATAATATCCCCGATCTTTATGGTAAAGAAGTAGCGCAACAATTAAAAAAATAACAGCAATCCAAATGGATGGGTTGCCAATATGGACAGTTAAGTAAGTTCCGATAGCCCCACCTAGAAAAAAGGAAAATATAACAATTGCAAAGCTTTTAAATTGTTTTTTTGCCTCCTCATTGTGTTCAATCCAGGCTGCGTAGGCGGCTTTTGAAGCTGTCCGTAAATTTCCTGTCGTAACTGTTGAGTTATAATTCCATTTATCAATTTTATTAAAGGTAGCAATTTGTAAAGAGGACGCAAAAGCGATTAATATTGTAACAACTGAATTATGAATTGTTGCTGGTAAAAGTCCTACAATGACTAGAACAATGCATTCAATGAGAAGAACAAATCGTCTTGAACTTGTAATCCAGCTTTTTCTCTTGAAAATTTTTGAAACTTCAGAAATAAAAATACCAAGGATAAATGCGACGATCGGTGGGATATATAAAATCATTTGTTGCCATTCTCCTAGAGCTAAATGAACCCCAAGCAAAACGATATTTCCTGTTTGTGCATTAGCAAAAACTCCATCGCGACTAATAAATGTGTACGCATCTAAAAAGCCACCGACCATTGCAAGGATGATCCCTAATGATACGGAATTAGAAGCTAAAGAAGGAATCATTGTCTGTGGTTTAAACATCTTTTTTCCTACCTTTTTGCTTGAATTTATGAGTAATATGTATTTTGTTAGTATATGTCACCCCACTCGAATCATTCATTTCGGTTTGATATGCTTTCAATAAAAGCGTATTTACGAATCGAGTTGTCGAAATATTAACAAAAAGGTCGGTTTTTGTTATATAATAAATTCACTAATTGCTACGATATATAGAGATAAAGGGGAGAAAATAGGATGAACGAGGTTCATTCATATCATACAGAGCGGGTTCATAAAGTAAATTTGATCTTAATTTTTATAATTGATATTCTTGTTGTTATCCCAAATATAGCCAATATAGGATGGGCCCATTCGTTACCAAACGTAATGGCAGGAATGGTTGTTATGATTTTGGCGATGACAAATTATTATTTGAGAATTCCTACATATGTTAAAGGGTTTATCTTTGCTTCAATGCCGAATGTGATTATTTATTTGCTCTTTTACCTAGATCAGTTTTCTTTAAATAAGCATTATTTACTCCTGCTTTCTATTGCAATGGTGTCATTATATTTTAAAAGTGAGTTAATTTTATCTTTTAGCTTACTAATTAATGTGGAATATATTCTTGCTTATCTTATTCATCCTGGTTTTCTCGGGATAAATGGGAATTTTGAGGAATTTATAGCCGTTCTTTTTACAGTAAATGGGGTTCTTGCACTGTTATATTATTTAACCTGCTGGGGACGTGACTTAATTCAGGCTAGCTATGAAAAAGAGGTTGAAGCAAAACATGTTTTAGCAAAATTACAAAGGATATTCCATACGATTGAAAAGAGTGGGGTGGTGTTGGAAAATAATGTGAAAAGTTTTAATGAGATTGTCGACCACTTCTATGAGTCAAGTAAAGTGATAAAAGAGTCATTAGAACAAATGACAGCAGGGATTCAAGAGCAAGCAAATAGTGTTAATTATGTAAGCGAAACGATGTTAATCTCATCAGAAAAAGCAATCGTACAATTGAAATTTCCCGAGAGCTGAAGGAAAAGTCAGAACAGATGAATGACAAAGTTCATGATGGGTGGAATAAAATTCAGCTTGTAAACAATCATTTTATGACGGTTCATTCAGCAATTGGTATAACAGCACAGACAGTTATTGGGTTGCAGAATAGTCTTGATAAAGTCAATCGTCTACTTGATGGAATTAAAGAGATTGCTAATCAAACAAATTTGCTAGCATTGAATGCGGCGATTGAATCGGCAAGGGCGGGCGAACACGGGAAAGGATTTGCTGTTGTTGCTGAGGAAGTCCGTAAATTAGCTGAACAAAGTGGAAAGCTAGCTGCGAATATTTCGGATGTCACGAGTACATTATTTCTTAAATCGACGGAAGCTCAAAAAAAGTCATTAGAAGGGGAGGAAGCCATGAGGGAAGGAAGTATGTTACTTGGTGAGGTGGCAAATTATTTTCAAGAAATGAAAGACTCTTTTCGAGAAACGAATATAGAGCTTTCAAAAGGAATGAGTGAAATTGAGTCTACCACACAAAATTTTACATCTATACAACAACAAGTGGAAAACGTTGCAAATATTTCAGAGGAAAGTGTTGCTTCAATAGAGGAAATTTCTTCAACA
This sequence comes from Bacillus andreraoultii, assembly GCF_001244735.1. Lineage (GTDB taxonomy): Bacteria > Bacillota > Bacilli > Bacillales > Caldibacillaceae > Caldifermentibacillus > Caldifermentibacillus andreraoultii. Next base: position 2,791,525 of record NZ_LN868937.1, on the reverse strand, counting down.
CTCGATAATGAGCATAACCAAATTCAAATGATTCAAAACGCAGTTCATGAAATCAATCAAGTAGCGAAGGAATTGAAACAACTTTTAGTGAAGGACGAAATGTAAAGGGCTTCGTGTAAAAATATTAGCGGAAATTCGCGGAATGGATGGTTTGGTTGTTTTTTCCATGGCTAATCGGAAAGTATAAATTGTCCAATTTCACTTTTCTTGTGCGCTTAAACGCTTTAAGCATTGCATCAAAGCCGAAAAAACTCTCTTTTTCATCAAGTGAATTCTAGTCTCTTTGGTTGCCTAAAGGCTCTAGCGTCACCGAGTTTTCTTTATTATACTTAATAAAAAAGAGAACACAACTGATCAAAGACCATTTCAATTTCTTTAATATCTCCAAAAAGTAGTGCCTGCCCCTAGGACTTTAATGTATCAACGAATGGGGGACGGGCACCTTTGTATTTTCCAACATGAACCACTAATAACTGTTCTTTAATGGAATTTATCAAAGGTTATGGCTCCTTTAGGGAATTATTCCTGTTTTCCTTTAATAAACGGATGACATATCTTTGCACAATAAACGAATAATTGCATCTGCTTTATTTTCTTAAAATTCCATCAGATGAATGAAATATGCAATTATTAAATATAAGCGATATCTAAACTCCTTTTCAGAAAATAAACTATTTATTTAATAAATTTATATTTACAAGTATCGTTTGATTAAATAAAATATTTATAAATATATTAGAAGAGCCGAAGTAATTGGAAATATCTAATCTTTCGAGAGTAAAAGATAACTCCAAAGGGAATTGCATTTGTTAATTTTAGGAAAGGGGGGCTATCCGAAAAGGGGAAATACCAACAAATGTTAAATCCAAGAAAGTAAATATATCAAGGTTATGAAACATGAAAAGGAACATCCAGAAATCAAAAATCCGACTTTCTGGACAGCTCTTTTTTATAGGAGAAATGAGTATGATGGAAATTTTAACATATAAAGCCTTTATGCGATTTTATTCAGGTTTTATTATTTCTGAAATAGGTACGAAAATGTTCTATTTATCGATATTTTGGTTTGTTCAAGAAAAAACCCAAGAATCATCTTATACAGCTTGGCTTGGATTAGCGATTACAATTCCGCAATTATTTATGTTTATATTTGGAGTGTTTGCTGATCGATACAATAGAAGAAAAGTTATGATTATAACTGATATTTGTTCGGTCTTAATTCTATTAATCATTACAACTTACACATATCTTATAGAATTTTCTATTTTGTTTATAGCTATAATGTTCTCCCTTTTGAATATTTGTAATAACATATTCTTTCCAACTTCAAGAGCTTTTATGCCATCGACTTTACCTGAAGATAAATTGGTCCTAGGTAATAGTTTATTTGCTACCGGAACCCAAATTTCTACTATTATAGCAAGTACATTAGGTGCCTTTTTATTAAGTAAAGTAAATATTTATCTTTTCTTTATTTTTAACTCAATTACTTTTTTGCTTTCTGCTTTTAATTTATTCCTATTACGCTTCGTTTTGCCAAAGGAATCTGAAAATGGGACAGTTCATCAAAAAATCCAAAATAAAGAAAAGAAATTATTTGCTGTTAAACAGTTCATTAATGATATCGTGGAGGGTTTTCATACAATCAAAGGTTCTAAAATTCTATTATTTATGATACCGGGTGTTTTTTTGACAAATATTTTCTTTGTCACGTTTGTTTTTTTAACACCTGGTTGGTCACAAGAAATTCTTCACTCTGGTTCTAAAGGTTATAGTTTGTTGGAGTTGGGGTTAGGTATAGGGACGTTTATAGGGGCGTTTGCATCTGGCTGGTTATCAAAATTTCTCAATATTAAGCGTGGAGAAATTCTTGCCTTTTTATTTCAAAGTACAATTGTATTTTTTCCGATATTCCCCATTCTAAGCGTCAATATTTTTATACTCTTTTTATACGGAATTGGTTCAGGTCTAGCAAATGCATATACAATGACTTTAATTCAACATATTATCCCAGATCACCAGAGAGGAAGAGCTTTTGGCACATTGATGTCAATAATGGGAGGCGTTGTTCCGGTTGGGACATTCATATGTGGTCTTTTAGTAAAGTATATCGGATTAACTGGAGTTTTTTGGATGTCAGGTATCGTTTGCTCAATTGGAGCATTGATACTAGCATTAACATTTAAGTTTATTCCTATAAAAGAGCAAGATAATAAAAACTTACTAACACAAGTTGAATGATTATCATAGTAATAAAGGATATTAGAGGAGATGTCTTATAAGGTTTTTTAGCTAATCGGAAACTATAAATTTTCCAAATTCACTTTCCTTGTGTGCTTAAGCATTTTAGCAGCATTATATCAAAGCCCAAAAACAAGGAATATGAACAAAGAGGAAATTGGTCCCTATTTTAGGAGCTAATACCTATACTGAGTTTAAAGCACGATTTGATATGGAGAAACGCATGATAACCTGATAAGGTGGTCTAGGTTGTTTTTAACAAACTGGCCTCCCTGGAATAGAATCATGCGTGCAAGGCTCCATGTCAAATCATCTCCGTATTAAAACAATACTCTGAAAAGGAGTGGGAGCAATTTCCTCTGCACAAACAGAACAAATCTATTTTATAATTAAAAAGGAAAGCGAAAACAAAGAAAAATAGAAAGACGTAAAAGTACGTGTCCAATTTAAGGGTGCCTAGCCGATACGTGCCCTTCACACGGGAAAAAGGGCTTGCTGTACGCAGAGCCCCGTCTCTATATATTATTATAGCTTGCAAGGTGGAAATCCCAAACGCAATCATTATTACAGTTTGCAATGAGCAAATGCCAATTGCAATCAATTATTATAGCTTGTAACGTGGAAATCCCAATCGCAATCATTGTTACAGTTTACAACGAGCAAATCCCCATTACAATCATTTTTCATAGCTTGCTAGAAAAGTACGGATTTTCCTTCATATCAACCCATAATGGGGATTGTTCAAGTAACCGAGCGAGTTGAAATAGTAAATCTTCTTTTCCTCTTGCAGCCATAAATTGAGCACCAATCGGAAGCCCATCCGCTGTTAGATGGAGCGGGACGGACATGGCGGGTTGTCCTGTTAAGTTTGCGAGTTGGGTAAATGGTGTTCGCATGAGACTTTTTTCTGCGATTTGGTCGACAATGCCGGCTTTTTTCAATGTTTTTCCTAAGTTTAATTGACCTGCCATTCGAATAAGCAATTGTTCGGCTCCCTTTGGTGCGAGTTCGCCAATTTTTGCTGGAGGAAAGGCGGTTGTCGGTGTTAAATAAAAATCATACGTTTCATGAAATTCTTCCATTCGATAAGCAGCTAGATCCCATTCTTGTAAGCTTAGAACAAACTCCTCTGCACTTGTTACTTTACCAAGCATACCGAGTACCCAAGTTGTCGGTTCCACATCTTTTATACTCGTTTTTCTACCCGTCCATTCTTCTGCCTTTTTGAGAGCTGCTGCTACTTCACCAAAGTACATTGTCAAATAGCTATTGGCCAATTTTTTACCATCGACAGGAGCGTCTTTTTCTTCAACGATAAAACCTTGGTCCGCTAAAAATTCTGCTGTTCTTTCTACTGCTTTTATACACGCTGGATGAACATCTGTCCCAAGTGGTGATTTTACTGAAAAGGCAATTCGCAATTTTTTCGGTAGTGGCTGATTTAATATCGCTACATATGAATTTTCATTACTCGGTATGGAAAAAGCTGCTCCTTTTTCTGGTCCTTGTAGAAAATCAAGTAGGAGGGCACTATCTCGAACGGTTTTTGTTAAAACATGTTCACTTGATGCCCCTTGCCATAATCTACCATGTTCTGGTCCTACTGGTGTTCTTCCTCTTGTTGGTTTTAATCCAAATAAACCGCAGTAGGCAGCAGGAATTCGAATAGATCCACCACCATCATTCGCTCCTGCAATCGGTACCATTCCTGAGGCAACCGCTGCACCAGACCCACCACTAGACCCTCCTGGCGTATGATTTGTATTCCAAGGATTTCGTGTCGGACCGTAAGCTTTCGGTTCTGTAATTCCCATAAGAGCAAACTCAGGTACGTTTGTTTGACCGAGAAAAATGACTCCTGTCTTTCGTAAGCGTGAAACGTATTCAGAATCATGCTTTGCCCGGTAATTTTGTAGGAACTGTGAGCCTTGAGTTAATTTCTCTCCTTCGATTTCTTGGGTAACGTCTTTTAGTAGAACGGGTACACCAGCAAGGGGTGAGTTTTTATCAAGACTCTCAACCATTTGTTCCGCTTTTTCATACATTTTATTTATGACAGCGTTAAGCTTCGGATTATGTTCTTCTATTTTTACTATTGCAGACTCAACAAGTTCTTTTGGGTGAACCTCTCTTTTTACGATTAGCTCATGTAAACCTATGCCATCATATTTTTCATAGTCTTTAATCAAACCATTCCCACCTTCCGTAGTAATAAAATCATCTCAGTACATTCATATTGAAATAATTTGAAAAATAGGTCAAGACTTAATAGAAAATATTTTATGAAAAAATAATGTCAGGTCTAGAGCCTTTAAGTGAAATGAGATCCGTCGTTTGCGGAAAAAAACTTTTTTTATACGAGGTCATTGCTGCCAAATTCTCCCTAACAGCTAAAAAAACTCAAGGATTAAAGTAGACCCTTGAGAATTGACGTTATGCAATATTTTGTTTTGCTTCCGAATTCGATTTTTCACGGAGTAGTGGATAGAAAAATAAGCCACTGACGAGTAGAGCCACACCAAATAGGAATGTTTTTAAATCACTAGTTCCTGCAAAAATAACCCAAGCGGAATAGATTGTTGCCAGTACGGCGATGCCTCCATCGATCCATCTTTCTTTCGTTAATGTATATGTTTCACCAGTAATGACAATTTTTAGTTGATATGCAGTTGAAATTAAATATGGTACAAGGAACGAAAGAGTTGCAATATAAATAACAAAAGCAAAAGCGCTCGAAATCGAGTTTGAAATCGTAGAAAAAATAAAGACTTGTGTTAACGTGTTTGAAATGTATAACGAGAAAGTTGGAACGCCCTTTTGATTTGCTTTCGAAAAGCTTGGTAAAAATAATTTTTGTTTTGCAGCTTGATAAGGCACTTCCGCACTAAGTAAAATCCAGCCAATGGTTGAGCCGAGTAAACTAATTAATCCAAGACCAGATAAAAGATAGGCGCCAACAGGTCCTAAGGTGACTTCAATCGCATCAACTAATGGTTTTTCTGAATGGATGAGTTGATCTTGTGGTAAAACACCCATTACGAGTAAAGTAATTCCTACGTAAAGTCCAAGCGCTAAAAGTAGGCCGATAATTGTTGCTTTTTTTATATCATTCTTGTTTTTCGCTCTACCTGCAAAAACAACGGCAGACTCTACACCTACAAACGCCCATAACGTTGTAACAGCTGCATTATTCATTTGGCCAAGTAAAGGAATGGAATTTCCAGCTCCATCAAATCGCGGTGCATTCATTGGTAGTAGATTACTTTTTTCAAAGGCAAAAAGCGCGATGACAATGAAAAGGATAAATCCAATAACTTTGGCCGCTGTTGCAACAAAGTTTAGTTTTCCAGCTCCATCCATCCCTTTTAAAATAATAAAATGTAGTCCCCATAAGAGAAGAGAACAGACAATGAAAATGAAGAGATTTCCTAAATAAAGAGTAAATGATCCCATTTTAAAGATGACTTTTGTACTATTTAAAATAGGAAAAAAAGTAGATAAGTAACTAGCAAAAGTGGTGATAATCGCTGTATTTCCAGCAACATTTCCAATCCAATAGCCCCATGACGACATGAATCCTGAGATGATGGACGTTTTGGAGTCTTTTGTAAATAATTCTTTCGCATATATTTGTGGACCGCCCGTTAGTTCTGGTTTTCGAACGGCTAAACTACCAAATACAAAAGCAACTAGTAATACACCTAGCCCGGTTAAACCCCAGCCAAGTAAGACACCGAGGGGGCTAGCTGCTTCAGCCAATGTTCTTGGTAACATAAAAATACCGGATCCTACCATGTTACCAATAACTAAAGCGGTTAGTATCCATAAACCTATTTTTTTATTTTCAGCCATTAAGGCATGCTCCCTTCAAAAATGAAATGCGCTAAGTCACGTTTGCGTCCAATTTTGCAATAATCCCCACATAAAGAAGTTGGGGTGATTACGGAATACAGTTAAAACATGGCAAGTTAATGTGTGGCTTATTACGTTTATTGATGTTTAATAGATGAACAGAAATAAACACCATTCGTTAATGTGAATACTTAAACATTATGGCAAAATAAACAGTAAACCGCAATATAAAAATTCTTCCTTGTTCTTTTTTAAACGGGATATTGGTTCACTTAGTTAAGTAGAAAATCTTCTTCTGTTTGGAAAAAAGGTATTTCCATATATGTTTTTACAAAGCTTGCGAATCTATTTGTAAAGGAAACTAAGGGACGCCCTGAGTTTTCTTTAGGCTAATAGAAAGTATAAATTTTCCAATTCCTACTTTCCTTGTGCGCATAAGTGCACAAGGAAGGATCTAGAAGCATTGCATCGCAGCCGAAAAAAAGCTTTTTCGGCGAACTACGGCTCTTGGTTGCTTAAAGGCTTCTTTACACATAAAAAAGACAAACACAATTCCTTGTTTTTCCTTACGTACGAAGGAAGAAAGGGGGCTTTTGCAAGATATTGTTTTTAAAAGTCAAGTATGAAAATTTCAAGTAGATCAAGAAGCGTCCACGAAAAAGGAAAACCCAAGGACTGTACGCTTGGGTTTTTCACATTGTTAAAAGCACTCGAAAGGAATCTGTATACATATCGTTTAAGAAAACATCGGATTTCCTTTCATGCCAATCCAAAGGTCTGACTGTTCTATTTCCGCCGCTAGTTGTAATAACCAGTCTTCTTTTCCTTTTGGTGCCATGACTTGAACGCCGAGTGGAAGTCCAGCCTTCGTGAGGTGAACTGGGACACTCATTGCTGGTTGACCTGTTAAATTTGCCAGTTGTGTAAATGGAGTGTAAGTGAGACTGGCTTCAAACATATCGTAAACAAGTTTTTGTTGTTCGTTTTTGCTTAGGTCATGTACTTTCAGTAATTCGGCAATTTCTTGTTCTGTATGCGTTAATTCACCTACTTTAGGAGCTTCATTCGCTGTTGCTGGTGTTACGTAAAGATCGTAAGTCTGATGAAAGTTCGCCATTTGTGCTGCGGCTATATCCCATTCTTCAAGACTTCTTGTATAATCTGAAGCAGTTACTGATTTTCCAGCAACAGTTAGTACCCAAGCGACAATTTCCATATCATTTACGGTAATTGGTCTACCGAGTGCTTCTTCCATTGAGTCCACCATACCGCTTATTTCGCCACAATTCATAATATAGTAGTTTTCCATTAAGCGAATACCGTCGACATCGTTTGCCTTTTCTTCTACTTCATGACCTTGTTCTTCTAACCATTTCACAGTTTTGAAAACAGCTTGACGTGCCTCTTCACTAACAGGCGTACCAACAGGAGATTCCGTTGTGAATGCGATACGGAATTTTTGCTTTTTCGGTTTTTTAACGAGTTCGAAATAGCTACCATTATATAGTGGTGTTTGATAGGCTGCTTCTTGTTGTACAGTTTGTAATAGGTCTAAAAGGGCTGCACTATCGCGAACGGACCTTGTTAAAGCAAAATCAATCGACGCACCTTGCCATTGGCGCCCGACACCTGGTCCAACCGGAGTTCTTCCACGAGTCGGTTTTAGTCCAAATAATCCCGTAAATGATGCAGGGATACGAATAGATCCGCCTCCATCACTCGCTCCAGCAATAGGGACAATACCAGATGCGATACTGGCTGCGGAACCACCACTGGAACCACCAGGGGAGTATTCAGTATTCCATGGATTTCGTGTTGCACCGTGAACTTCGGGTTCGGTAATATTTTTTAAACCAAATTCCGGTGTGTTCGTATGACCAAGAAATAAAAATCCCGCCTTCCGAAGCTTTGCGACAAGATTGGAATCTTGCTTAGCAATATGATTAAGGAACAATTTAGATCCAGATGTTAGTCGTTCTCCTTTAACTGCTTGGGAAATATCTTTTAGTACGATGGGGACCCCAGCAAATGCTTGTTCATCGATGCGAAGATCTTTTGTCTCTTGAAGAACTTTTTCCTTCCGTGTTTGAATCACTGCATTTAGTGTCGGATTTACTTCTTCTAATCTTTCAAATGCTGTCTCGACTAATTCAGTAGGAGATACTTCTTTTTCCTTTACTAATTGTGCTAAACCAATTCCGTCTAAAGACATATATGTTTGCTTGTCCAACAAACTCCCTCCAATTAACAATTTTGATATTTATTACCAATTATAATTGTAGTAGAAAGGGTGGAAATTTCATAGGAAGACGTACTAGAGAGAAAATTTCCGTTAAAAAGAAGCTGTTTAAAAAAGACATGAAAATGGGGGAACTTATCGATTGGTCTATTCATGCGATTGAAATTGATAAGGGCATCTCGTAGTTGTCATGTGATTTTTTTTCAACTATTTTCGAAAAAAACTAAGTCCACCCATGACAATACTGTCACTATTAAATGGATTGTAGTTTTGAAATGAGTATCGATGTAAAGGCTTCAAATTTATGTCATTTCCAATTAAAATAAATTGTAGAGAATCGTATTTTGTAGTCTGAAGGGAGAAAACGATGGAGAAAAACTACCTACATAAGTTTTACAAAAAAACGCGACTAGAGCGGATTGATGCGTTAAGAAAAGCTAAGGTGATTTCTGAAGAAGATGCAAATTTATTAAAAAATGGCTTATCGATACCGAGTGAAGTTGCCAACAATATGATTGAGAATCAGATTGGCATATATGAATTACCACTTGGAGCAGCCATGAATTTTTTAATAGACGGGAAAGAATATATTGTTCCAATGGCAATTGAGGAGCCTTCTGTTGTTGCAGCAGCTAGTTCTGCAGCGAAAATTATCAATAAAGCAGGTGGTTTCAAGACGGATATTCAAAACCGTACGATGATTGGACAAATTGCTTTAAAAGATGTAGCGAATGTAAAAGAGGCAGAACACATCATTTTGGAACATAAAGCGAATATATTACAAATCGCTAATGAAGCAAAACCTTCAATCGTAAAGCGGGGTGGTGGTGCAAAAAATTTAATTGTTCGTATTTTGCCAGCTGAAGAACCGTTCAATACGCCTGATTTTCTCGTTGTTCATCTCCAAATAGAAACATTAGAGGCAATGGGTGCAAATATTATTAACACAATGAATGAAGCAGTGAAACCTTATTTAGAAAAGTTAACTGGTGGGACAGCATTAATGGGCATCCTTTCCAACTATACGACGGAATGCCTAGCAACAGCAAAATGTCGTATTCCAGTAACATTACTTGAAAGAGGTGAATTCACTGGAGAGGAAGTGCGTGACCGAATCATTGAAGCAACACAATTTGCTTATGTAGATCCATATCGTGCTGCAACCCATAATAAAGGGATTATGAATGGGATTGATGCGGTTGTTATTGCTTCTGGGAATGATTGGCGGGCGATTGAAGCGGGTGCCCATGCGTATGCTGCTAGAAGTGGACAATATCGTTCCTTATCTACTTGGAGTAAAGCAGAGAATGGTGATTTAATAGGAAGTTTGACCATTCCTCTTCCTGTTGGGGCAGTAGGGGGACAAATTAGTATTCATCCTGCCGCACAGTTTAATAAACGGCTCATGGGCTATGAGAATGCGAAAGAACTAGAATCAATTATCGTTTCTGTCGGGCTTGGGCAAAATTTTTCAGCTATGAAAGCACTTGTGACAGAAGGGATACAGAAAGGGCATATGAGCCTTCATGTTAAATCAATTGCAATTAGTGCAGGAGCAAAGGATACAGAAATTGAAGTCGTTAGTGAAAGATTAAAACAGAGTAAAACAATGGATATAGAAACAGCGAAGAACATTTTGAAGGAAATAAGAAAAAATAAAGCGTAAAATACATGCGATTGGAAAAGGAAATTTGATGCAGTAAATAAGAAAAAGAGGTTCACAAGTGAATTGTTGCGAACCTCTTTTTCTTGGTTATTAGAATGAGATACATTACAAGTTTTTATTTATATATTGGCGCATATGACGATCAATTCCTGCTAAACAAATATCTGCGGGGTCCTCGTCAATCGATAAAGTTAACGCAGAACCGTCAGTTGGCAATGTTTCTTGGAAGATTTTTTCATATTCTTCAATACTTAACTCTTTCCGTTCTTTTAGGAGTTTTTCGTGCTTTTCAGCTTGTAAAAAGTCACGATAACCTGGTTGGATAATGCCACTGAAAAATTCGCCAACAGCACCAGAACCATAGCTGTATAATCCAATTCGGTCTCCTGCATCTAAATCGGTATTTAACTCTAGTAATGAGAGAAGACTTAAGTATAGTGAGCCTGTATAAATATTGCCTACTACTTTACTATATTGTTTACTTACATCATAATTAGCTAAAAGTCTTTCTTGATCTGAGTTATATCCTTCGTCTAATACTGATTTTAACGCTTTTAGTCCCATTTTTGTATAAGGCATATGGAAACAAATGGCTTCAAAATCAGCTAAAGTCATGTCTGTTTCAGCTTTAAATTGTCCCCATACAGTTTGGAAAAAGGAGATATATTTTTCGTTAGAGAACTTTCCATCTACATAGGCGACATCCGAGTAGATTGGACGCCAAAAATCCATAATATCTTCTGTATGAAACACACTTGGTTCTTCAATCGTCATAATTTTTGGGTTGGCGCTAATAAGGATCGCTACAGCTCCGGCTCCTTGTGTAACTTCACCTGATGAATGTAAACCATACCGGGAAATGTCAGATCCTAAGACAAGTACTTTACTGTCTGGATGTAATGCGATGTGTCCTTTTGCTAGTTGAATAGCTGCTGTAGCTCCATAACAAGCTTCTTTTATTTCAAATGCACGTGCATGATGTTTAAGCCCGAGTAGGCGATGCACATAAATCGCTGCGGCTTTAGAATGGTCAATTCCTGATTCTGTAGCAAAAATAACCGTATCAATTTTTTCTTTATCTTCATCTGTTAAAATTTCAACAGCGGCATTGGCAGCTAATGTTACGGTATCTTGTGTTATTGGAGCAACTGCCATTTTCTCTTGCCCAATACCGATTGTGAACTTCGCTGGTTCAACATTTCTAGCAAGTGCTAGTTTATTCATATCTACATATAAATGAGGTATAAAAAAATTAATTTTGTCTATTCCAATTTTCAAGTTTGTCACACCTTTATCGTTAGTATCAATTTTGTGTAAAAAGAAAAGTTAAACTTTGAAATTTGTAAAAATCCAATTTAGTATATATATTGTTCCTTATTTTAACAAGTTTCATACAAGGAAAAACTACGATAAATATACTATAATATTCTTCTAGGATTCTAGCAAATAAAAAAATGTTGGAAAAAGTTATCCGCATATAGTAATTACATTCGTTTATAAAGAATGTCCAAATGACTGGTTTTACTCGTACAATAAATTATAGAGAAGGAATGAGTAGATTATATGGAAGAAGTTGTCATTATTAGTGCTGCCCGCACACCAATTGGGAAGTTCGGCGGCAGTTTAAAAAATATATCAGCAGTTCAATTAGGAGTTATTGCTACAAAAGAGGCAATAAAAAGAGCAAATATTTCTGCACAAGAAATTGATCAAGTTATTTTTGGAAATGTGCTTCAAGCAGGACTAGGCCAAAATCCGGCACGCCAAATTTCAATTCATGCCGGAATTCCTTATGAAGCGCCAGCAATGACGATTAATGAAGTTTGTGGTTCTGGGTTGAAATCGATCATTTTAGGTGCCCAAGCGATCCAATTAGGTGAGGCCGATGTTGTTGTTGCAGGAGGGACAGAAAATATGTCACAAGCACCGTTTCTTCTACCTAATGTGCGTTGGGGACAAAAAATGGGCAATGGCGAGCTGGTGGATAGTATGGTTTATGATGGTTTAACAGATGCTTTTGAACAAAGCCATATGGGAGTAACCGCTGAAAAAATAGCTGAGAAGTTTGGAATTAGTCGTATGGAACAGGATCAGTTTGCATTGGAATCGCAAAGGAGGGCAAGCCAAGCACAGAGGAATGGGAAATTTAAAGATGAAATTGTTCCTGTAACAGTTAAAAAAGGAAAAGAGATCAGTGAATTTACTGCTGATGAATCAATTCGTCATACGACAAGTTTAGAAAGTTTACAAAAATTGAGGCCAGCCTTTGTGGAAGATGGAACAGTAACAGCAGGTAACTCTTCTACGCTGAATGATGGGGCAGCTTGTGTCGTGTTAATGAGAAAATCGATGGCAGATGAACGAAAGATTCCTTATTTAGGGGTAATGAAAGGATATGCGGAAGTTGGGACAAGCCCGGAAATGATGGGGTATGCACCGTATTATTCGATGAAAAGATTATTAGAGAAAACGAAATTAAACATATCGGAAGTGAACCTCTTCGAATTAAATGAAGCTTTTGCCTCGCAAAGTATTGCGGTGACCCGTGATTTACAACTTCATATGGATAAAGTAAATGTTAATGGTGGTGCTATTGCTTTAGGTCACCCAATTGGAGCGAGTGGAGCAAGAATTTTAGTGACGCTTTTATATGAATTACAAAGACAAAATGCCAACAAAGGAGTTGCATCTTTATGTGTTGGTGGGGGCATTGGTGTTTCTATGTTAATCGAGAAATGATGTGTAACGGATACAACATGTGATTTCTATTGCTTCCGGTTTAGGAAAAGTTTTTCAATGGCTATTGGAAAAGTATGAAATTTCCAGCTAATAGGAAAGTAGAAATCATTTATGCATAAGCGCACAAGGAGGGTTTTGAGTATTGCATTGCAGCCGGTAAAAAGCTTTTTCGGTGAACTCTAGTCTCATTGGTTGCCTGTGGCCCAAGTCATAAGTTTTCTTTTATTTCTACTTTTCTCATGCGTTAGCGCCCTAAGAACGACTTCGACAGCATTTCTAAAAAATTTTTGGCGCTTTCGCCTAAATGCTAACAGCCTTGAGATTTCTTTAACGAGATGACGATAGGAAAATTTTACAGAAGAAAAGGGAGATACGTATGAATAAACAACCAATACAATTAAACCATTTTAGGCAGATGCTTTCCGAGTTTATGGAAAAACATCGAATCGCTGAAATTGTAAATGATTTTAATTTTAATCATGAAGTAAAAGTCTATCTAGGTAGTGGGCAAATGTTTAATGATTTTGGGAGACTTGGATTAGAACTATTGGCTGATCTATGTGAATCGGTTCATTTAGATTATTACCTACCACAACATAATAATGAAATCAATAAAAAAGACGCTGACCACGTCATAACAAATGCAATGATTGCAGAAGGGGATAATGAACAACTCGAACAATGTCAGTTTATGTTCAGCCATTTTACGATACCGGAAGATAGTGGATTAAGTGCAGAATGTGGACGCTTTGCTTATATGCGCAAAGCGAATCCTGAAAAATATTGGGCGAGTGTTGCCATATTAGATGATATTCGTACATTAACAATTCCAAACCCCGAACAAAAGGGAATTGAAAATCAAACCATTTATATGAATTCCTATACAGCTGGATTACCTGATTATGTTGGTGAAACATGGTATGACTGTTTTGCGTTTATGTATAAAACGTATCAGAGTAATAAGTGATTTTTGAGGAATGTTGTTGTTTTATCGAAAATGTAAATATTGAGTGAAAGAAAGCGGGGTTGTCCAGAAAGTTGTATTTTTGATTTTCGGATGCCCCTTTTCGTGTTTCAAAACCTCGATATATCGATACCTTTGATTATCACATTTTTTACGATATCCACTTTTAGGCAACCTCGTTTTCTTTTTGGCTAATAGGAAAGTATACGATTGCTCTACACTCGATTGAAGGTTTATCCATTGTTACTTAAATACTAACATCTTCTAGTGATAAAAAATTTGCTCAGGTAATCACAAGAGAGGTAGAAACGAGACAAGGCGGAGTTTATATAACTTAAAACTTATTGTAGTACGTGAAAAACGGCTCATAAAATGCGTCTATGAACCCGAAATAGCGTGAGTAACGCGAAAAGAGTTGCTAGAAAGTTGCTTCTTTCCCCATAGATTCCTCATTTTATCCTTGAAAACACGGGTTTATCAACATTCTTGATGAACAAATACACGAAAACTTTTCTTTTTCGACTCAATCTCTGTCTACGGATTTGTCTCTCCATTTCAAATCTTTTTCAATGAAATTCCTTTTTTTGGGTTATTTTCATTTTTTTCGGTTACCTTAAAAAATGAATGATTAAAAAAGGGTGTCCAATACGGGAATATGAACAATTTCATCGTATCCAAAAACCGTCTCCAGGTGTTGCACCGTTCGATTGTCGTTGCAATGGATGAGAAGTAGCGAGAAATACGTTTATGCTAGAAAGTACACATAGTGAACAAATCATGTGAAGAGAGGAGTTTCGTCAATGAAAAAAAGCGTAGCACATCTTTTTGTTTATGCTTTTATTACATTCATTCTCACAGGTTGTAAAAAGGTTGCTGTTCTTGATCCAAAAGGGCCTCAGGCAAAGTTGCAGGCAGATGTTATTTGGTTATCCATTGGGGTGATGTCGATTGTTGTTATTGCGGTGACAGCCATCTATATTTATGTGTTAGTCAACTATCGTGATTCGAAATTACCAAAAGATTACGAGCCTCCATATATTGAAGGAAATCATCTTGTTCAAGGGATTATAGTTGCAATACCGGTGCTCATTGTTATTTTCTTTTCAATTGTTTCGATTATTTCTAACAATAAAGTTGAAGCGACTCCAGAAGGGTATAAAGGTCAGAAGCCATTAATTATTTACGCTTCATCATCTGATTGGAAGTGGCATTTTAGTTATCCGGAATATGACATTGAAACAGTGAATTATCTATATATTCCAACCGGTCGTCCATTGGAATTTAAATTGTATTCATTCGGGCCGATTACAAGCTTTTGGATTCCACAATTAGGTGGACAAAAGTATGCGATGAGTGATATGGTGACAACTTTACATTTAGCTGCAGATGAAGCGGGAGAAATGATGGGAAGAAATGCAAACTTTAATGGGAAAGGATTTGCTGAAAATACGTTCAATGTACGTGCAATGTCACCAAAGAAATTTGATGAATGGATTCGTGATGTGAGAGAGACGGCAGAACCAATAACAGAGGAGAAATTTAATGAACTATTAAAACCAGGCCATTTAGGTCAGTTGACGTTTACGGGGACACATTTAACCTTCTCACCACCACCTGAGGGCCACGGGCACGGCGAGAAGAGAGAAGAGGAAGGCCACGGGCATGATGATGGGAAACAAGGTGAAGGTCAAAATCATGAAAAAAATCATTGAGAAAAAGAAAAAGCAACGAATGCTGAATAGGATAGAATGTCTTTTAAAAGAAAAAGAAATGGGCATGAAGGAAGCGAGGATGGAAGGAAAAGTAAATTTCAGTTACGAATTTTAACCGAACGTCTTTTTAGAAGGCTGTTTTCTCATATATTGTTTCTTCTAGATAGAAAAATGAATAGCAGTTAAAGCAAGGTGGCGACTCCGTAATCATGCAAATTGCATAATCACATGCGGTGCAATCTCTAGAAAGCTTACTCAAAGTGCCGCGGGAAGCGTCCGCCTTATGTTGAAACATACCATCATTTACAAAAATAGCCTTTTGGAAATACTTGTAGAAAGGACTTAAGAGATATGGAATTTTTAGATAGATTTGCGGTACCAAATCCAAACCCCGCCATTTATGCATCCATGATTGCGATTGCTGTGACAATCTTTTTAATAATATTTGGATTGACGTATTTTAAAAAATGGTTTTATTTATGGGATGGTTGGTTGACAACGGTTGATCATAAGCGAATCGGGATTATGTATTTAATTTCAGCGTTATTAATGTTATTCCGTGGTGGTGTCGATGCGCTCATGATGCGTGCACAGCTTGCTGTACCGGATAACAAGTTGTTAGATTCGCAACATTATAATGAGATATTTTCCACTCATGGTGTCGTGATGATTATTTTTATGGCGATGCCGTACATAATTGGATTAATGAACTATATTGTGCCGTTACAAATTGGGGCGCGGGATGTTGCTTTTCCAAGGTTAAATGCGATTAGCTTTTGGTTGTTTTTTATGGGAGCGATGTTATTTAATATTTCGTTTGTCATTGGTGGTTCACCTGATGCTGGTTGGACTTCCTATTTCCCACTTGCAGGGAGTGAGTTGAGTCCACATGTTGGGAATAACTACTATATGATTGCGATTCAAATAGCTGGAATTGGTACATTAATGACGGGAATCAATTTTATTACGACAATATTGAAAATGCGAGCGCCTGGTATGACATTAATGAGAATGCCGATGTTTACGTGGTCAATCTTAGTGACAAATGTCATTATTATCTTCGCTTTTCCGGTATTAACAATTGCTCTATTGATGGGAACAATGGACCGGTTATTTGCAACAAAGTTTTTTACAATGACCGATGGCGGAATGGACATGCTTTGGGCAAACTTGTTCTGGGTTTGGGGTCACCCAGAAGTGTATATCCTCATTTTACCGGCGTTTGGACTATTTAGTGAAATTATCCCGACATTTTCTCGTCGTAATTTATATGGCTATCAATCAATGGTCTATTCCATCATTGCTATTTCACTTTTATCGTTCTTAGTTTGGACACATCACTTTTTTACGATGGGTCAAACGGCTTATGTCAATAGTATTTTTTCTATTACAACAATGATGATTGCGATACCAACAGGGATAAAAATTTTTAACTGGTTATTCACGATGTGGAAAGGAAGGATTCGGTTTACCGTACCGATGCTTTATTCGTTAGCGTTCATTCCACTGTTTACGATTGGTGGGGTGACAGGTGTCATGTTAGCGATGTCGGCAGCGGATTATCAGTATCATAATACGATGTTTTTAGTTGCTCATTTTCATAATGTGATCATTCCTGGAGTTGTTTTTGCTGTACTTGGTGCTTCAACATACTATTGGCCGAAGATGTTTGGTTTTATGTTAAATGAGCGAATTGGGAAATGGGCATTTTGGTTTGTTGTCATTGGGTTCTGTTTAGCATTTTTCCCGATGTATATTACCGGATTAGACGGACAAGCTCGTCGAATGTATACGTATTCTGAAGCAACCGGATTTGGTCCGTTAAATTTCCTTTCAACGATTGGTGCGCTTTTTATGGCTTTTGGATTTGTATTAATCGTCTATACGATTTACTACAGTATTCGTCATCATGGAAAAGAAGGAGCTGGTGGTGACCCGTGGGATGCGCGTTCATTGGAGTGGGCAACACATAGCCCTGTGCCGCAATATAATTTTGCCATTACACCACAAGTAAACTCACGAGATGTATTTTGGGATGCGAAGTACAAAGGTCATCAATTATTTCCAGGCACTTACCAAGAGATTCATATGCCAAGTAAAAGTGGTGTCCCATTTATCATGTCTTGTTGTTTCTTTGTTCTTGGTTTTGGATTTGTTTTTAGTCTTTGGTTCCTTGTTATTTTAGGGTTTATCGGAATTGTTCTTTGCTTAACCCATCGCTCGTTTGAAAGGGATGAAGGGTATCATATAACAGTCGAGGAAATAAAAGAAACGGAGCAGAAATTAGGAGGGCCGAAAGTATGAAAGTAGATTCATCGAAACCTCTTGAGTTTAGTACAGAGCAAAATCGAATCAATATTTTAGGTTTTTGGATTTTCCTTGGTGCAGAAATTATGTTGTTCGGTACATTGTTTGCCTCGTATTTTACATTAGTAGATCGAACGGGTAGTGGTCCAACTGGTGCGGAAATTTTTGAAATTTTTCCGGTTATTTTAGAAACGTTCATCTTATTAACGAGTAGTTTCGTCATTGGACTGGCTATTCATGCGATGCGATTAGGGAATAAAAAGGCGATGTTAACATTTTTTACGATTACACTGTTACTTGGGCTCTTGTTTCTAGTGTTAGAAATGACTGAGTTTGCGACGTATTATCATGAAGGTGCGACATTGCAAACAAGTGCATTTACGTCGATTTTATTTACGACATTAGGAACACATGGTGCACATGTTACATTTGGACTTGTCTGGGGATTGTACATTATCCTCCAAATCCGTAGTCGTGGCATTACTGCTGAAACGGCAAATAAATCATTTATTTTCTCACTCTATTGGCACTTCTTAGATGTCGTTTGGATTTTTATCTTTTCATTTATCTACTTGAAAGGAATGATTTAACTGATGGGAGAATTATTTCCGAAAAAACAAGTAGGTGGCTTTATTTTTTCGCTTGTTTTAACGATGGTGGCACTTCTTGTTTATTTTTTCCATATGTCGTTTACCGTTGCGATGACGATTCTAATTGTAACTGCATTTATACAAGCGGCTGTTCAAATTGTCATTTTTATGCATGCTCGGGAAGTTGAAGAAAGCAAATCCGTATTTGTGACACTGTATTACGCTTTATTTATTGCATTAGTGACGGTTTTTGGCACGTTGTTATGTATGGTTTGGGGATGGACGTATTAATAAGGAAGATTCCATTTGATTCGTGTGTATAT
>NZ_LN868937.1:2085775-2120221 GCF_001244735.1 Bacillus andreraoultii | reverse complement strand
ATATATATATATATATATATTATTCGTTGGATATTTCGTTAAATTACTACGTTGATTATTTCGTTATTGATTATCGAAGATTGTTCGTATAGATTGTCGTTTATAGATTCGTAGATTTACGAATTATTATTTCGTTGTATATGTTTCTTACGAATAATTTAACGATAAAATAACGATAAATAGCGATAAAAGGACGTCCGAAAATCGTTATAAAATCGTCAAAAGTGACATTCGAAAATTTAACGAAAAATACGTCAAAATAACGATAAAATACGTTGAAAAACGTAAAATATCGACCTTTGAAAAACGTTGATTTTATGCGGTTTCCAGCCGATTTTAAAATAACGGAAAATAACGGAAAACGACGATTCGGAGAAACGATAAAATATCCGCAAAAGGCTTTCCGTAGACGTCCGATTAAAAATTTCGACTTTGGGGGTGTTTTCGTTATGAGTAAAGTTGATTTACGTCAATTCAGCGAAAAACAATTAATTGCGATTGGGCTATTGTCGCAACCAAATAAAGCGGGATTCAGCTTCGAAGAAATAGCGGAACAAAGCGGTATTTCAGTTCGTCAATTACACCGTTGGAGAAAAGACCCTACGTTCAAACAAGCGGTCGTTGAACAATCGCTAGAAAACGTTAAAGAGGTAATTCCTAACGTGCTAAAAGCCCACGTTAAGAGAGCCGAAAGCGGCAACGTTAAAGCGATAGAACTATTCTATAAACTATTCGGATTGCTTGTCGAAAAGCAAGAAATCGAACAAACAGTATCAAGCAACGAAAAGAACAACGAAGATTTGGCGAACGAATTAGAAGAACTAAAATCATTAATAGACCAAGCAAAGGACGGCGAATAATACGAATAATCGCCGCCCTTTTTGTTTATAATATATTCGTCATATAATACGATTTATACGACAAGATTAATTTACATACGAAAATAAAATATTGATTTATCAACGTTGTTAAAAAATAATTCGTCGTATAATTATTGACGAATAAATTTATTTGTCGTATAATAATTTCAAACGAAATAAACGAAAGGGGAATCGAACGAATGACCAACGAAAACTTAATTGAATTGTTCGTTGAAAAAATGAACGAAAAAGGTAAGTCGAACAATACGATTAAAAATTATGTTGCCGACGTAAAAAATTATGTAAAATGGTTGGGGGTACAACAGGGGGACACCCCCGCCGACGCCCCGAAGAAGACGCTTAAAAAATATATACAACATTTAGAAAGTTCGGGGTTAGCGTCGTCCACCGTAAACCGACGAATCCAAACGTTAAGAACATTCTACCAAACGTTAATCGAATTGGGAATTCGAGAAGACGACCCGACCGAAGGAATCAAGTCGAAGAAAATCGCGAAACAAAACGATACCAAATGGTTAGAACGACACCAAGTCAAAGCGATATTCGAAGCAATCGACAAACAGAAGCAGGGCGAAGATAAACGATTCCGCGAAAGGGCGATTATCAGCGTTCTAGTAAATTGCGGTCTTCGTGTATCGGAACTTTGCGATTTAAAAATGGACGATTTAGATTTCAAGGGCGGATTTATGAACGTTATAGGAAAGGGCGGCAAATTTCGTCGTGTACCGTTCAATCCCGCTACCCAACGAGCCGTTAAACAATGGTTGCAATTTCGTTCGGTAAATACGCCTTACGTCTTCCAT
The DNA here is from genome assembly GCF_001244735.1 of Bacillus andreraoultii. Lineage (GTDB taxonomy): Bacteria > Bacillota > Bacilli > Bacillales > Caldibacillaceae > Caldifermentibacillus > Caldifermentibacillus andreraoultii. The sequence continues at coordinate 2,118,537 of NZ_LN868937.1, read as the reverse complement.
ACGGAAAGAAGCGAGCATATGACGCCGCGGGCGGTTCAACATATCGTTAAAAAGTTAGCGGATAGTTTGAACTTTACGTTTACCGTTCACCAATTACGGCATACGGCGTTAAAGAATATCGCCGATACAACGGGTAAAATCGAAATTGTCGCCACGGTTGCGGGTCACGAATCCGTTAATACGTCAAAACGTTATATCGAGCCAAGCCTAAAAGAAATCGGCGAAGCTATGAAGCAAACAGAATACGACTTTTAATTACGAAAGGGGAACTTGTAATGAATAAAGCAGACAAATTATTTATTGGAAAATCTATTGTAATGTTAGAAGAAAGTCTTGAAAAGGCTTCGGAAGAATACGGAAGGGCGAAAGACGTTCTACCATATGACGATTTGGGCGGATTCCGCGACGAATTGCAAGGTTATCGGGAAGCGATAAACTACTTTTATAGCGTCTTTTGTCCGTCCCACGGTTTGACCGAAGAAGACGTTGACCAACTGAAAGAAGAATATAAAAATACGTCGGTCGGCGATTATTACGCCCTTAAAGGAAAGGAAACGTTGACCGACCTTGATATATTTAATCGAACTTGGAAGATTTGACGTTTGACAATCGCGACGAATTGAGTATAATCATAATTGTAAACATGATTACAAACGCGAATGTTAGCCGTCTACTACGGAAAACAACTAACTCAACGAAAGGCGGCGAAACTATCGCCGTCTATTTTATTTCCTTGAATTTGTCGAACTAATGAATATAATTATTATTGAAGGGGGATTTGTCTATGAACAAATTTATTTCAGCTTTAACAATTTCGTTCTTTGCATTAATCGGCGTTGTTGTCGTTGGCTTTGCTACGCTAGGGGGTACGAACGGGGACGGGGTACAAGTCAAAGCCGCCGAAACTGTATCGTTCGATTCTACGGTCATAGACGAACTTTACGCAAAGTTTAACGAAGCAGACCAAGCCGAAGAAATTGAAATCGCAAATCAGACGTTACAGTTTATCTATGATAACACCGACGAAATAAACGGAAGCCGATACGGTCAAGATTTCGAAGAGTTGAAGAACTTGGCGATTCGCTTATCTTCCAACTGGAACGAAGAAATTTCGCGACTATTCGGATACAAATTAGAAGATATTTATTCCGAATTGAATAACGTATAAGTAAGGTCTTCGCGTAAATTGCGGCGACCTTATTTTTTTTATTTTGTTGGTGTAAACTTGTTGACGTTTTTAACTATTCGTCGTATAATAATATATGTAAGGTAGTTGAAAACCTTACGACAAGTAAGCAAGAACGAAAGGGGTGAAGGTTTGGAAAAGTGGTTCGTTAGGATTGTTGCAACGGTCGTCGTAATCTACGCCGCGTTTCAAACAGTAAGACCCGAAGCAAAGGTTGAAATCAGCGGCGAACCGAAGGGTTACAAAAGCGGCAATTATCCGATTCAAGTATTCGTTGATAATTCACCGCTAACCGTTCGAAGCTCACCCGATTTAAGGGCGAAGGATAACGAAGCGGGGCAATTGGAAAAAGGCGATTTGTTCTTCATAGCCAACGAAGAAACGTTGATAACGCAGACAGCGACGAAATGGAACTTACCAAGATATAACGTTATCAAGTACGAAATAAAACAAATCGAACTTATCCAAGATGGCGAACGCCAAAGCCGATTCGTTAATTCGGTCGAATCCGAACACTTAACGGAAGAAGGCGAAGCCCCGACCGACGAAAACAGAATCCGAAGCGATTTCGGAATCTTCGCCAAGTCGCTTCCGCTTAACGATTATATCCGTTCGGAACTAATCGCGGCAGGTTGGGACGGCAAAGTTGACCACAATTTCAAATCAGGAAATTTCCGCTATATCGCGGAAGGCTTCTACGGAACGATACTTATCCAAAGCGTTCGAATGTACGACCGTAAAGGGAAGCAAATCGGAACGTTACCAATCGGAAGCCAAGTCTTCGCAACAATGAATCTACCGTTCGCAACGGGTCACGAAGACCCAAGCAAAATTCGAATCGTTGGATTTACCAAAAACGGTTCGAACTACGTTGAAAAGGTCGGAACGTACTTTATCGACGGATACGCGAACGGAAGACCAACAATCGAAACTATTATGAAGCGTCGGGAATAAGCCCGACGTTTCTATTACAAAAAGTTCAAAAATAATTAAGTAAACTTGTTGACACTTTTAAATATTCGTCGTATAATATAATCAGAAGGTTAAGGAAAGACCTTCAACAAGTAAACAAAACAAAACGAAAGGGGAAATCAAATCATGCTACTACTTACAAAGGAAATTCAAGAAAGGCTTCCAAAACTTTACGAAACGGAAGAAATCGAAACAGGCGAAAAGGTCGCCCAAGTAAAATTCTTCTGTATAACAAACGGTTGGAATTGGTACGGCGTCGAATACGACCCAAACGAAAAATTGTTCTTCGGATTGGTCGAAGGTTGGGAAACTGAATGGGGTTATTTCTCATTAGAAGAACTCGAAGAAATCAACGCTTCGAACGGAATCCCACTAATCAGACGAGATTTGTTCTTTAAGCCAACAAAGATTAAGGATTTAAAAATCGAAGGATTGTACTTGTAAAATCAACGGGCGGCGGGCGACCCGCTACCCTTTCAAAAAATTAGCAAAAATTGTAGAATAGTAACGAAAGGATTGATATAATTGGCAAATCAAAAGAAATGGCAAATTGAAATTCCTAGCGAGGTTTTACCTTTAATTGAAGACGTTGAAAATGTAACTTTGAAATTTGTTATTGAACAATGCGATTGGATTCTTGAACAATCGGGCGGCGATACATGGTACGGCGACGAATCCGAAGACGAAGGCGTTCAAGAAGTTAGACGTTACGTTAAAAAATATCGTCGTTACGCTAAATAACACGGGGCGGGGCTTCCCGCCTTCGATTCAATAAACGAAAGGGGAATTTCCAATGAATGAAAGACACGAAAACGAAATCGGAATCTTATTACAAGAAATGGCGGAATACATGAACCGATTCAAAGAAGGTCACGTTCACGTTGAGGTCGCAAAAGACGACGACGAAGGCGAAATCTACTATATAGCGGATATTTTCGTTCACGGCTACGTTGACCAAGAAGACGGAACAACCGACGTAAGAAGCCGTTCTTTCGAAATCGGCTATTCTAACGACCTAGCGGACGCCGAATCAATGGCGAAGAAAGGTCACGAAACAATCGCCAAACTTTGCAAAGCGGCTAACTTTGAACTAAACGAAAAAATCGAATATACAGACTACTAAACGGCGGGCGAAATTTCCGTCTTTTTTAATTTTCTTTGTGTAAACTTGTTGACACTTTTATAAACTTGTCGTATAATAATAATTGAAGATAAGGTTAAGCCTTATCAATAACAAGTAAACAACATAACGAAAGGGGAAATCGAAATGTTAGAATCAATCAAAAACGAAATCTTCGAAAGGCTTGGAAAGGAATGTTACGAACTATCAAAATCCGCTAGATATTGCAGACAACACGGCGAAGAAAAATTGGCGGAACAAACTCATTGGCAAATACTCGGCGTACACCAAGCGGTTGAAGCGTTAGGATTCGACCTAGAAGAATTCGCCAAATACTATCGTGAGAATCGAAGAAGATACAGAAAAGAAAGAATCGAAGCATAAGAACGGCGGGGCTTCGTCCCCGCGATTAAATAAAATTTTTTATAAATAAAACGTAAACTTGTTGACAATAAATACAATTCGTCGTATAATATAATTAAAGATAAGGATAACACCTTATCGAAAACAAGTAAACAAATTCTATGAAAGGGGAAATGCTAAAATGGCAAGCGTAATCGAAATCTTAAAGGAACAATCAAACGGTGAAGGAATTATCGCAGAGGTCGCAAATTTCGTAATCGAATCCGTCGACGAAGACGAAGAAGCAAAAGTTCTTCTTGATGATATTGTCCGATTCGGTTGCGTAAGCGGGGTTGTCGGAGATATGATTTACTATTCGCAAACTCACCAGTTCTTCGACGAACACTACGAAGAAATCGAGGAACTACGCGAAATGTACGAATTCCAAGTTGACCCAAGCGACGACCTAAAAAATAAGTTAGCTTGGTTCGCTTACGAAGTTCGGGCTTCCGATTTACTTTCAATGATTGAAGAATAAAAAAAAACGGCGGGGCTTTGACCCCGTCCCAAAAACCTATATAATTAAACTATCAAAACGACGAAAGGAGAAAATGAAATGTATTTCGATATAGTTAAACGATTTGAATATGGTAACGACAAAGATATTCGAATCATCAAAAAGAAAAGCCGCGAAGAATACGGAATTCAAACGTCAACAACAATCGAACCAAGTTGGGGATATACGAAGGACGGGGCGGAAAGAACATTCAATCGCCTAGTCGAAGCGGTTACGAACCCCAACGAATAATTTAAAGGCGGCGGGCTTTCCGACCCGTCCGCCAAACAAGTAAACAAGACTACGAAAAGGGGTTTTCGTAATCAATTTAGAATTATAACGAATCGAATCGAAATCGTCAATATCTATGAAAGGGGAAAACATCATTTTGAATACAAACAAAGCCGTAATCGAAAGCAAAATAAACGAATGGAATATGACGGTTGGTTCATACGACGAAACAATGGAACTGTTAAGCGAGCAACAATTAAAACGAGTTATCGAAAAAGCCGAATACGGTTCGGGCGACGTAGAAATCATCTTAAATAAAAAACGTTACATAGTCGAAATTTTTCACGTCGACAATGAAATAGATTTTAACGTTATGACTAAATCACAATACGTCAATACTTACGGAAATAATAAATAATCGAAAGGGGTCTTTTAAATGTATTTAGTTCAAATCATTCGCAAATCAACAAATGAGGTCGTTCAAGAAATGGAAGCCAAATCCGAAAGAATCGCGGAACAAGTCGAACGCGGGGCTAACATAAATTTGAATCACGACGAATATTTTACTCAAATTGTCCCGCCCGTTAAGGTTGAAAGGATTTCGGGGGACGACGAAGGGTTCGAAATCCTTATAAAAGATAACGGAAATATTTTCAAAAAACTTGAAGAAAAATAATTAAGTCGCCAAATTTGGCGGCTTTTCTTGTTATTTCACCTATTTGAATACTTATGACGTAAACGATAGCAAAGCGTTATCCTTAGCCGAATGGCGGGGACGACGCTTTTTTATTTTGTCAGAAAAGGGGTGATTGTATGACGGAAAGCGTTGTTGGACTTATTCCCCGTAAGTATATCACCAATCGAGAAAAGCGACAGAATAGAATCAAAATACTTGCGGAAATGCTTGACGTTTACCGCGTACTTTCAAAGCAAAATAAATTGACCGAAAGCCAAAAGGCGGAAGCGTTCGACCGCAAGGAAGAATTCGAAGCATTAATGCGGATTGACCGAAGCGAAACAGATACTCTTTATTTCGCTTACGAATATTTTTCCGAAGATAAAAACCCTGGGAATCAAGGGAACTTAATTCCCGCGGGCGTATCAATCGAAGACGCACCCGATTTCCATAACGAACTTTGCGGAATCTTGAACGTTGTTTCCGACGAAGAAATAAATAAGCGAATTGCTTGGTCAGCCCCACGGGGTCACGCAAAATCGGCGTATTTGTCAAACGTTTTCCCCGTTCACCAAGTAGTTTTTGAAAAGCGTTATTATATCCTAATCATTTCGGAAACCGATTCAGCCGCGAAGAAATTCGTTGAATGGGTCGGTAATGAATTGAAATTCAACGAAAAGTTACGCCGCGACTTTGGCGAAATCTTATCACCCAACAAGGGGCAAAACGAAAAAGACAATCAAGAAGCGTTCTTAACGAATACAGGAACGTTGGTCGAATCGGCTTCTATCGGTAAACAATTACGGGGTAAACGTAACGGTTCACACCGTCCAGACTTGGTTATTTGTGACGACTTGGAATCTAGTAAAAACACAAACACGAAAGAACTTATTGAGAAAAATATTGATTGGTTCGACAAGGTTGTTCTTCCAATCGGCGACCCAAAAAGAACAGCTTTTGTTTATATGGGAACTACGGTCGTAGCGGAAGGATTGCTTCAACACGTCCAAAATAAAGCCGATTTCGAATCAAGAACTTACGCGGCTATTGTTAGCCCGCCCGAACGCGGCGACCTTTGGGACGAATTCGAAACGATTCTTCGAGACGCTTCGAATCCCGAACGAATGGACGACGCGAAATTGTTCTATTATCGCAATCAAGAAGAAATGGACAAGGGCGTTAAAGTTCTTTGGGAAGGTCGTTGGACTTATTTCGATTTAATGGTTCAAAAGGCGAATATGACGTCACGGGCGTTCTATTCTGAATTTATGAACCAACCAATCGACCTAGAAAACGCGATATTCAGAACCGACGAATTGACCTATTTCGATTATGACGAACTACACGAAAGGAAACGGTTCTTCGAATATTATTCCGCTTGGGATATTGCTATGGGTAAGAACAACCGAAGCGACTATAACGCGATTGTTACCGTTGCCCGCGATAAGCGGACGGGGATTTTCTACGTTGTTGACGCTTGGGCGAAGAAAGTTCCAGCCCACGAAGCGTTAGAACAAGCAATTAAGATAATCGCAAAATATCGCCCGAAAGTCTTCGCTATTGAAACGGTCGCGGCTCAACATGATTTCTACCGTCAGTTAAAAGAACAACTAACGAAGCGGGGAATCTACGGAACAAAATTAAAACCGATTGTATCAAGGGCGAAGAAAGAAGAACGTATCGAAATGCTTGAACCGTTAGTAGAAAACGGGGCGTTGCGATTCATGCGTCATCAACGCTTGTTATTAGAACAATTAGAACAATTCCCAAATGGAACAAACGACGACTTACCCGACGCGTTACAAATGGCGGTCGATATTGGTATGAAAATGAAGCGTCGAACTTATTACAAAAAACCAAAAGGGCTATAAAACGCAAATAAACGCCTAAATTTGCGTTTTTTGTCGTTGACGATAATTTGGTCTAGGTCGAAATAAAAAGCCTAATTCGCCGGAATTTGGCGGTTTTACGACGAAATCTAGCAAACTATAAGGGGGAATAAATATGTTTGAAAGGGGGTCTATTTTTCCACCAGTTGAACACAAAAAACGAATTGAACGTTATCGAGAAAATAAGAAATTATTCGTCGGTGAACATTACGACGTATTCGAACGGGTTCAAAACTTACCTTCGGATTCCGTTTATATTTCTACGAATCTAGCGGGGCTTATTTGTAAGAAATCAGCAGACTTTTTATTCGGCGAAACCCCTACGTTTTCCGCGGGTAAGAAATCAGATTCCGTCGAACAAGAACGTCTTGATAAATGGGTCAGCGATAACAATTTACCAATGCTATTAGAAAAATCAGCGACAGGGAACGCCTTTCGCGGAGATTCGTTCTTTAAAATCCGTTGGGGTCAAAAATGGGGCGGTAAAGTTCCCGAAGAATACGACCCGTTCCGCGTAATTATCGAAGTTCAAAACCCGAAATATGTATTCCCCGAAACGGCGGAAACCGACGCGTCAATGATTGAAGCGTATCATATTGCTTACCCAACGATAGTTAAAGGACGTAAAGGCGAAGATTGGATTCTACACGTTGAAAGTCATTATCCAAATAAAATAGTTTATCGTAAGTTCGAAATGACGCCTTTCAACGGAATACTTGACGAAGTAACCGAATGGAAGATTATCGGCGAAATCAAATCAGCTTATCGCGAAGTTGAAACGGGCGTTCCGTTCCCGTTGGTCGTTCACGTTCCAAACTATGCGACCGACGATTCTTGGGAAGGTATAGACGACCTATCCGAACACAAACCATTATTTGACGAACTTAATCGCCGCTTAACAGCTATTGCGACGATTTTAGATAAACACGCCGACCCTGCTATCGCAGTTCCTACGGGTGTACTTGGCGAAGACGAATACGGAAATCCGACTTTTATTGTTGGTCGTGATAAGGTCTTCGAAGTAATGGGCAAAGACGACGTAATTCCGCAATATATCACTTGGAACGGTCAATTACAAGCGGCTTTCGACGAAATCGACCGAATTACTGAAATGATTCTTGTAAACGCCGAAATTCCCGCCGTCGCGTTAGGAAAAGGCGATTCGGGTACAAGTGGTAGTTCAGGTCTTGCTATCAAATTCCGTATGAACTCACTACTAGCGAAGATTAATCGCAAACGCCAATACTACGACAAAGGATTGAAGGAATTATTCTTAATTTGTCAACTATTGGAAAAGGCGAAACTTGGAAGCAAAGCAAACTACGAATTATTCGACGTTAAAATCCATTTCAAGGACGGTCTACCAAAGGACGACGCCGAACTTGCAAATATTATGAACGTAAGAACAGGCGGAAAACCAACAATTTCACAAAAGACCGCTTTAATGCTATTGGACGATTTAACCGAAGAACAAGCCGAAGCAGAATTACAACGTATGGAAGAAGAAGCGGACAAGGAAAACGAAAAGACCGAATCAATGTTTGCGAATCCGTCAATCTTCCAAACGCCGCTTAAAAACGCCGAAGACGAAGCGGAAGACGTCGAAAACCAAAATAACGTCAATAACGAAGGAAACGGGGACGAATAATCGACCCGTTTTCTTTTAATAGGGGGTGAAATCGAATGGCAACGCCAAATTGGGACTTACCGCTTCCACGATATGACCGCGACGTAAACGAAATCGTTCGAATCTATAAAAATGCTATTCTTGAAGTTATTTTGATTTTGGAAAATCTATCAACCTACGGCAAGGAAAAAGATATATCCCGTTCACAAATGACCGCCGTTCTTGCTCAACTATCGGTTCTATTAAGTCAAGTTGATAGCGAAGCAAAAACTTGGGTCGAAGAACGGATTCGCGAAGCCTTTATCCAAGGACAAGCCGAAACGTTGGTCGCGATTCAAGAAGCGGAAACAATCGAAGACGCTATTAAACTTGCGTCTATGTCGGCGTTAGTCTACCAAGCCCTTGACGTTTTAATCGAAGATACTTTCGAAGACCTTCTTTACGCAAATCAGAAAATGAAGCGGGAAACCATCAAAATGGTTCGGACGATTGTCGCCGAACAAATGAAGGAAAAGGCGGCTATGGGTCAAGGTCGTAATACAACGCGAAGGGCTATCGTTAAAGCGTTGACCAAGAAGGAAATACGCGAAAGATTTAACGTCGAAGGTAACGTTGCGATTGTTGACAAAGCGGGGCGGCGTTGGAAACTTGAAACCTACGCCGAAATGGTAACAAGAACAAAAATGTTACAAGCACACGTTGAAGGAACGCGAATCGAAGCGTTAGAACGTGGCGTTGACCTAGCGATTATTTCGTCACACAACGCGGACGACGCTTGCAGAAAGTTCGAAGGTCAGATTATTTCTATGAACGGATTGACCGAAGGCTTTATGACCTACGACGAATTACGGCGTTCGAATCTTATCTTTCACCCGAATTGTAGACACAAAATAACGCCAATTCGCGATATTAATTTACTACCCGAAGCCGTTCGCCGCAAGTTCGAAAGGGGTCGAAAGGAAGCGGAACGGGCTTTGAAATCAGCGAAAACAAAATAAAATAAAAATTTTTCAAGATTTTTCTTGTTAAACTGTCACACGGTCGAATTGATTATGTGAATTGGGTTTCGTCATTCCATGACTTTTCGTTGTGGTTTTGCGAAATTCCGATTCCTTTTTTCTAAAATAAATTGCCCGCGTGGGTCGTGACCACGATAAAAACCGAAGGCAAAGGGGGAAAGGAAATGGACGAACAAACAAACGTAAACACTAACGAAGAAATGAATAATCAAAATCAAAACCAAAACGTAAACGGTCAATCTTCCGACGGGAAGGAAAACACGGATACAAAGAAGACCGAAAACAAAGATATTATGATTCCAAAAACACGCTTCGACGAAGTCAATAACGCTTATAAAGAATTAAAAGCGAAACTATCAGAAATCGAAGAAGCGAACAAACAAGCCGAAGAAGAACGGCAAAAGAAAGAACAAGAAGAAGCCGAAAAACGTGGCGAATTCGAAAACTTATATAACAAAACAAAAGCAAATCTTGATTCTGAAAAACAAAATCATAAAGCCGCTAAAGAACGAATCGAAGTTCTTGAAGGCGTAATTAATGATTTACTTGAAGCAAAACTTGAATCAATCGACAAAGATTATCACGATTTGATTCCAGATAACTTAACACCCGAACAAAAATTATCTTGGGTAACAAAAGCGGAACAAAAAGGCTTATTCAAACAAGCCGATTCAAATACACCACTTGGCGAACCAACAAATCCGAAAGAAGGTACGGAAGAAGTTGACGTTTCAAAAATGAATCCGTTCCAAATGTTACTTTCGGGCTATGGTCGTAAATAAGACCCCTTTTAGGGCGTCTTTTTAATTTGATTTCTATGTAAACAAGTAAACAAAACTACGAAAAGGGGGTAAGTAATTATGGCTAACGGGGCAAGTTTAACAGAAAAGTATCTTACAAATGATACGTTACAACGTGGGGTCGTAAGTATTTTCGCCCAAACATCACCAGTTTTAGAACTATTACCTTTTATGACAATCAGCGGTAACTCTTATAAATACAACCAAGAAAGCGTTCTTCCAAACGTTAATTTCCGTGATATTGGTCAAGGGTATACACCTTCTAGTGGTGAAATCGTTCAAAAGTCCGAAAGCCTAATGATTTTGGGCGGTGACGTTGACGTTGATAAATTCGTTGTTCAAACAATGGGTAACGTAAACGACCAACGTGCTATTCAAACTCAATTAAAATCTAAAGCTATCGCAAAAACTTTCACAAGAGTATTCTTTAAAGGCGATTCATCTTTAGCACCAGCCGCAGGACAAGGAAGCGAATTCGACGGACTTGATATTCGTATCGGTAATAACGGAAACGAAATCAATCTCGGCGAAAAAGTTTTAACCTTGGATAAATTGCACGAATTGCTTGACGCGGTCGAAGGCGGGGCAGACGTATTATTTATGTCTAAAGCTATGCGTCGTGAATTGCAAAAACTATTAGAAGGTCAAACTCACTATATTCAAGTTGGTAAAGACAATTTCGGTCGTCCAGTTGAATATTTTGGTGACGTTGCTATTCGAACAGTTGAAGACGATATTATTGGATTTAACGAAGGAACTAACGCTAATAGCGGTTCTATTTACGCAGTTCGTTTCGGAATCCAAGAAGCTATTGCGGGATTGACAAACGGCGGTGTAATGGTTAAAGACCTTGGCGAAATCGACGAAAAACCAGTATTCCGCACACGAATCGAATTCTATTGCGGTCTTGCCGATTTCCACCCTAAAGCTGCCGCACGTTTAAGCGGTATTATCCGAAACACAGGCGAAACTCAAACTCAAACAGTCTAATGACGGTTTAACGGGGGCGTGGGCGTAAAGCCCCGTCCCCTTTTCTATTTTACAAATAATTTAAGGGGGCGATAATCTTGGCAATCAAAGTTAAAGTACCACTAAATTCGTTTAATGGTTATCGTGGCGGCGTTAAGTTTAGAAACGGAATCGGTGTTTTTGAAGACGAAGAACACGGACGTTTTATAGCGGAATCACTTGGTTACGAAATAATCGAAGACGAACCGAAGAAGAAATCCACGAAAAAGGAAGACAAGGACGAAGATAAGGAAACCGAAGCAAAACGTAAAACTACGACACGAAGACGTCGAACAACTACGAAAAAAGATAACGAATAATGGGGGTGTTATGAATGGCGGTTGATATTGCGACGGCGGATAAATATTTTTCCGAACAAGTATTGCATAACGACGCGTGGGTAAACGCCGACAACGATTCGAAACAAAGGGCGTTAAACAATGCCGTCAATATGTTAAGTCGTCAGTATAAGAACCGCGAAATCCCCGACGAAGCAGTTTTCGAACAAGCGATTTGGTTGCTTAAAATTTCCGAAGCTAGGAAGCAAGCGGAACAAGGCGTTGTTAGTTATTCGATTGACGGAATATCCGTTTCGTTGTCGCAAATCGACCGTTCTATTTCCCCGAACGTTATTCAAATATTGGGTCGACGCGTTGGTCGGTCGGTAAGCGGTCGCCTTGGATATATCGTTTCAAATAATGTTCGCAAGCCAAGCGGGGGTGTTCGTTAATGATTCCTACACCGCACAAAATCGAAATCTTAAAAGCGGGCGAACATAACGTTTGGGGCGACCCTACAATCAGCGAAACAATTCCCGTCAATGGAAATCTTCGTTCACAAACGAAAATCGTAAGGGACGACCGCGGCGAAGAAGTTGTTTCAAACTATACGATTCTATTTGTTGGATTCGTAGATATTTCAACCGACGATAAAATTCGATTCACCGAACCAAACAACCACGTCGTAGAAACGAACCCGTTACAAGTTAAGTTTATGCGGGATTTAGACGGTTCAATCGCCTTTACAAAGGTCGTGGTATAACGTGGCGGACGGATTGGAATTTACCATTGACGCGAAGGATTTCCTTTCGCAAATAAAGCTAGTCGATAAACGGGCTATGGAAGCCGCCGAAGTTGCTATGAACGACGTTGTCGACGAATTGACCCGAATAGCTTCGGAAATTACGCCGTTCGATAAAGGAACGTTGGCAAAGTCACACACGAAAAAAGTTCAAGCAAACGCGGGCGACGTTCAAGCGGAAGTTGAATTTTCCGTTCGCGAAGGCGACTTTAACTACGCCCTTTGGATTCACGAAGGAATTTACAATCACGGCGAAGGAACTATGAATCGAAGCGGAACGACAGGTTGGTCGGGAAAATATTATTATGTCGGTCGAAAATATTTAGAACGTCCGTTGAAGGGCGAAGAACAAGCCTTCTACGAGCATATCGCAAATAAAATCAAACAAGCCGTGGGGGAATGATTATGAGAATCGAAGAAGTAGTTTCATTCATTAATCAAAGCGTCCCGTTCCGATTGTATGCGAACGAATTTCCTAACGAAGCGAAAAACGATTGCGGTTACGTTCGATTCAATGACGGACAACCGCCCGATATTTATATCGTCGGATTTAAAACGCCTAGTATTCAAATCGTTATTCGTCACGAAAGGGGCGACGAAGCGGAAAGAATCGCGAAAGATATTTGGAATCTATTTCATGCTAAAGAACATTACGAAATCGGTTCAACGAAAGTATTTCTTTCATATTGCGACCAATCCGAACCGATTTACGTTGGCAAGGATAAAAACGGAAGAACGATTTATTCGATAAATATAACTTGTAAAGTTCGCGACTAGACTAATTTTCAATTAAGGGGGGGTCAGCGAAATGAAAATTAAGTTTGTAAAAATCGACGTCGGCGAAAAGTTGCTTTACGAAGGCAAAGAAGTAAAAGTCGGCGACGTAATAGACCTACCGAAAGAACGAGCCGATTATTATATCGGTCGCGGTAAGGCGGAAAAAGTTCGCGTTGAAAGAGCAAAATCGAAATCAGAATCTAAGGAAACAAAATCAAACGAATAAGGGGGTTTTGTAAATGGCGGATATTTCAAACGTTCAAATCGGCGTTCAAAAAATCATTTTCGGTGGCGTTGATTTAGGTCACACCGACGGCGGTTGCGAATTCGGTTATGAACCTGAATATACCGATATTGTTGTCGACCTTTACGGGAATACCGTTGTAGATAAAGCCTTAACGGGCGAAGCCGTTCGTGTAACCGTTCCGCTTGCCGAAACAACTTTGGATAACTTAAAAACCGCTATCCCAACGGCAACACTTGTCGAAGATACAACAAACGGTAAGAAGAAACTAACAATCGGGTCACAAGCGGGTAAAAAATTATCCCAACACGCGAAGGAACTTGTTCTTCACCCTTCATGGTTACCCGATACCGACAAATCATTGGATATTAAGTTGCACAAAGCGGTTATTGCGGGTGAAGTTGCTTTACCATTCCGTAAAGACGAAAAAACAGTTTACGAAGTCGAATTCGTTGCATTAATCGACGAAACAAAAGGCGACGGAAATCTACTTGCCGTTATCGGCGACGAAACAACCGCCTAATTTTGAAGGCGTCCTTCGGGGCGTCTTCTTCTTTGAATTGTGACCTTCGCACTTAATCGAAGGAAGGAATCGAAATTTCGCAAAATCACGATTGAAAAGGGGGAATTTTAAATGAACGAAATTCTAAAGGCATTACCAAAAACAAGAGTTGTTTATATCGGTGACGAAAAAGTCGAAATCAAAAAATTACCACTTGGAAAATACGCAGAATTAATGCTTGCGTTGAAAAACATTCCATCCGACGTAATTAAAGACTTGGAATCTATCGACGCAGAAAACGAAGATATGGCGATTCAAGCAGTCTTTGGTTTATTCGGGAAAGCGTGGGGTCAAGTCCTAGATATTCTTTCAATCGGTTCGGGTATCGACCGCGAACGACTAGAAAACGACCCCGAAATTGGTCTTGACGTTGGGGTCGAACTATTCCTTGCAATCTACGAAGTTAATAACCTTGAATCCGTGGTGAAGAACGTAAAAAACTTAATCAAGAACCGCAAGACGAAATAACGTCGGGCGGTTCGTCTTCTAATGAAGAAGAATGGATATTCGACGTTATCCATTTATTCGCGAAAGAATACGGTTGGTCAAAACGTCAGATTCTCGAAGAAATCTATATCGACGAGCTTCCGTATTATTTGAAACGAATCAAGAAAAATCAAATATCCGACCGAATGACCGACCTTGCGATAATTCATAACCCGAACGCCAAAGACCCGAATAAATTAATCAATTCTTTACGTCGACAATTACACGAATTGGACGGCAAGTCTTATTTGTTCAAAGAACGTATGACGAAAGCGGACGAAAGAAAATTGCGTGAACTTGCCCGTCAGATGAAAGAAAACGTTAAGAAAAGGCGTCGGGGTTAAGTTCACGAACGGGGGGGGTGAAAACTTTGGCACAAGCGGGTAATATCGTCGCACGATTGCAATTACGGGTCGACGAATTCAAAAAAGGAATTCAAGATTCTACGAAACAACTAACGAATTTCTCACAAACAACAAAATCAATCGCAACAGGGGCGGCGGCGGCTTTTGCCGCGGTTGGAACAGCCGTAACGGGCGTTGCGGGGGCGGCGGCTAAGTTAGCGTTAGAACNTTCATGGTTACCCGATACCGACAAATCATTGGATATTAAGTTGCACAAAGCGGTTATTGCGGGTGAAGTTGCTTTACCATTCCGTAAAGACGAAAAAACAGTTTACGAAGTCGAATTCGTTGCATTAATCGACGAAACAAAAGGCGACGGAAATCTACTTGCCGTTATCGGCGACGAAACAACCGCCTAATTTTGAAGGCGTCCTTCGGGGCGTCTTCTTCTTTGAATTGTGACCTTCGCACTTAATCGAAGGAAGGAATCGAAATTTCGCAAAATCACGATTGAAAAGGGGGAATTTTAAATGAACGAAATTCTAAAGGCATTACCAAAAACAAGAGTTGTTTATATCGGTGACGAAAAAGTCGAAATCAAAAAATTACCACTTGGAAAATACGCAGAATTAATGCTTGCGTTGAAAAACATTCCATCCGACGTAATTAAAGACTTGGAATCTATCGACGCAGAAAACGAAGATATGGCGATTCAAGCAGTCTTTGGTTTATTCGGGAAAGCGTGGGGTCAAGTCCTAGATATTCTTTCAATCGGTTCGGGTATCGACCGCGAACGACTAGAAAACGACCCCGAAATTGGTCTTGACGTTGGGGTCGAACTATTCCTTGCAATCTACGAAGTTAATAACCTTGAATCCGTGGTGAAGAACGTAAAAAACTTAATCAAGAACCGCAAGACGAAATAACGTCGGGCGGTTCGTCTTCTAATGAAGAAGAATGGATATTCGACGTTATCCATTTATTCGCGAAAGAATACGGTTGGTCAAAACGTCAGATTCTCGAAGAAATCTATATCGACGAGCTTCCGTATTATTTGAAACGAATCAAGAAAAATCAAATATCCGACCGAATGACCGACCTTGCGATAATTCATAACCCGAACGCCAAAGACCCGAATAAATTAATCAATTCTTTACGTCGACAATTACACGAATTGGACGGCAAGTCTTATTTGTTCAAAGAACGTATGACGAAAGCGGACGAAAGAAAATTGCGTGAACTTGCCCGTCAGATGAAAGAAAACGTTAAGAAAAGGCGTCGGGGTTAAGTTCACGAACGGGGGGGGTGAAAACTTTGGCACAAGCGGGTAATATCGTCGCACGATTGCAATTACGGGTCGACGAATTCAAAAAAGGAATTCAAGATTCTACGAAACAACTAACGAATTTCTCACAAACAACAAAATCAATCGCAACAGGGGCGGCGGCGGCTTTTGCCGCGGTTGGAACAGCCGTAACGGGCGTTGCGGGGGCGGCGGCTAAGTTAGCGTTAGAACAAGAAAACCTTCACGCCCGTATGCAAGCCGCAACGGGGGCAACCGCCGCAGAAATGCGTGAATTTAAAGATATTGCGGACAACCTATTCGCTAACGGTCGCGGAAACTACCAAGAAATATATAACGCCTTAACGCAAGTAAAACAAGTTCTTGGTCAAACGGGCGACGAAGCGGGAAAAACCGCAGACCAAGCGTTAATTCTTGCAAAAACTTTTGGTTGGGACGTTGGGGAATCCATTCGTGCCGCCGATTCAGTTATGCGGTCTTGGGGCGTTAATTCAACGCAAGCCTTCGATACTTTCACGGCGTTAGCCCAACAAGCGGGCGACAAGTCGCAAGACCTTCTTGATACGTTTTGGGAATATTCGCCAACGTTAGCGTCCGCGGGAATTTCTATGGAAACGTTCGCCGACGCTATGGCGGCGGGTATGGAAAAAGGGGCGTATAACTTTGACAAAATCGGTGACGCCTTGAAAGAATTTACCGTTCGTTTGACCGACGGAACGGCTCAATCTTCCGAATTCAACGATAAGTTATTCGGCTCAAAAGCGGCGGCAGACGAATTTTTCAAAGGAATTTCCGACGGTTCGATTACCGCCGACCAAGCGTTAGGAATTATCGGTCAAAAGCTAACGGAAATTGAAGACCCTATGATTCGAAATCAACTTGGCGTTGCTTATTTCGGTACTATGTGGGAAGACCTTGGCGGTGACGTCGTTCTTGCTATGGCAAACGCAGAAGGGGCGTTACAAAACGTCGAAGGGGCAACCGCAAAAGCGGGTCAAACGTTAGACGAAACACTTGGTCATAAAATCGAAAAAATCAAAAACCAATTCTTACTATGGGCGAAGGATTTGGGCGAACAATTCATGCCGAAATTGAAGGAAATCGCGGACACTATTCTAACGAATATGCCGCAGATTCAAGCCGTTATGACGTCGGTATTTACCGTCGTTGGTAATATCCTTTTGGGTATCGTTAATGTTCTTGGCTCAATAGTCGGATTTGTTATTCGAAATAAAGAAGCGTTCGCCGCACTTGGAATCGTTATAGCAACCGTAGTTCTTCCGCCTATGATTGGTTTTATAACTAACGCCGCAGTATTAAGGGCGAAAGCACTTGTTGGATTGATAACAAGTACGTTCCGATTAATCGCCGCTAACTACGCGTTAGGTATTTCGTTCCTAGTTGCACACGGACCAATTCTATTAATTATCGCGGGTATCGCCGCGTTAATCGCCGTTGTAGTTCTAATTATTAAACATTGGGACGCAATCAAGGCGAAAACAATCGAAGTATGGAACACAATACAAACGTTCCTAGCGGGCGTTTGGGAAGCAATCAAAGCGGGACTACAAGCGTTCTTAACGTTCGTTTCGAACTTATGGAATACAGTTTGGAACGCCGTTAAAACCGTCTTTATGACGATTTGGAACGGAATCAAAGATTTCTTTATCAGCGTATGGAACGCTATGTGGAACGTTGTTTCTACCGTCCTTGCCGTTATTTACGCGATTATCGCGACGGTATGGGAAGGAATCAAAGCCCTTGCCGAAGTAATTTGGGGCTTTATCGGCGATTATGTAATAGGCGTTTGGAACAACATCAAGTCAGCGGCAACAACAATTTGGAACGCAATTAAGTCGTTCTTTACTACCGTTCTAAATGCGATTAAGTCAGTCTTTACAACCGTTTGGAACGCAATCAAATCCGTTTTAACTACGATTTGGAACTCAATCAAATCGGTTGCAACAAGCGTATGGAATGGAATCAAATCGTTCTTTACGGCTTGGTTAAATGGCGTTAAGTCTATCTTTACGTCAATTTGGAATTCAATCAAAGGCGTTTTGACAGGAATTTGGAACGGAATTAAGGGAACGGCAACGTCCGTCTTTAATTCTATCAAATCCGTTATTACGTCAATAACGAATTCTATCCGTTCGGTTGTAACAAGTATTTGGAACGGAATCCGCGGAACTCTTTCGGGAATTTTGAACGGTATTCGTTCCGTAGTTTCAAACGTTAGCAACAGCATTAGAAATATCATTTCAAACGTAACAAATACAATCCGTTCGAAAGTTTCGTCAGCCGCTAACTTTATGAGTAACACTTTTGGAAATGCAATCAACAAAGTTAAGGGCTTCTTCGGCGGATTGTGGAACGGAATTAAAGGGGCGTTGGATAACGTCGTAAACGGAATTAAGAGCAAGGTTAGAAAAGCGAAAGAATGGCTAACCGAATTGAACCCGTTCAAACGTCATAGCCCTTCGCTAGTCGACAACGTAAAAGCTGGGGTTAAAGTAATCAAAGACACTTACGCACAGGTTGGCGATATTCGAATCGCACCGCCGCAAATCGGTAATCTTACAACGGGTCGAATTGATTTCGAAGCCGCGTTCGGCGGAGATAGCGGCGGAAGCGGTAGCGGAACAACTTACAACGCACCGTTAGTTCAAGTCGAAAATATGAACGTTCGCAACGACCGTGACGTTCGCGGAATCTCACGCGAATTATACAACTTACAACGAAGTCACGATAGGGCGAAAGGGGGTCGATAATATATGAACGGCTTTACTTTTGACGGACAACATTCGGATAACTATTCGATTATTGTCAATAAGAAGAACGTTCCTTTAACGCCGCCAATCGAAAATCGGTTACAAGAGATTTCGGGATTCGACGGGGCTTGGGACTATGGCGTTTCCTATCAGCCCCGCGAAATAGGAATCGAATGTACGATTTTAGCAGATTCGAAGGACGATTTAAAAACGAAGATTCGTAACTTGGCGGGTCTATTGAATCCGCGTAAAGGGGCGAAGCCGTTAATATTCGACGACGACCCCGACGTTCAATATTTTGCAAGACTTTCGAATCAAATCCCACTTGAACAAATTGGGGCGTTTGGAACGTTTACTTTACAATTCACTTGTCCCGACCCGTTCACTTATTCGGTCAATATTCGTAAGGGTACGTTTGCAAACGACCTTTCTACGACACACCACGGAACGTATATCGCAAGACCGAAATTCACCGTAACACACAATGGCGGAAGCGGTTCTATTACAAATAATCGTCCCGACGGAATCGTCGAATCTATCAATTTCAAAACCGATTCGCCTTCGGGCGTTTATGTAATAGATTGTAAGGAATATACGATAACGAAAGATAATTTACCCGCTTATAATTTCGTTGACGGCGATTTTATTTCAATGCCGCAAGGATTGAACAAGCTAACGAATAGCGGAAATATCGCAAGCACAACGATAGAATTCCGCGACACTTGGTTGTAATTGAATATTGTAATTTCCTTCATTTGTTTAATTGTCTATTGAAGGACTAAAGACGCGGCTTCCTTCGCTTGGAAGTCGCTTTTTCTTTTTTTGAACGGATATTTGGGGGTGAAACGATTGGCAAATCTAAAAGCCTTTTTCACGGATAAACACGACTTTAATGTTGAAAAGTTCGATTTTCCTATCGTTCCATATATGTATTTCGACGGGGAAAATTTACCGAACGACGTATCTATTGGCGGCGGTTCTTACGCGAATAGTATCGTTTGGGGTGACGGAAATCCTACGATTGTTGACGGTGTTATCGGAAAAGCGTCGAAATTCAATAGCAACTATTTGATTTGGCGAAATTGGGAATTTCCCGCTATGAACAAGTTTTCAATATCGTTTTGGGTGAAATTTGACCCGACGGACTTTAACAGTTGGACGATTTTAGCAACGACAAGATACGACGGATATAACACGTCAAACAGAGGTTTTCACGTTGCGGCTTATTCGTCCCGTTCGTTTAACATTCGTTTATACGGGACAAACGGTCAAAGTATAAACGTTTATTCTAACGATTCGGGTCAAAGCGGTAAACTTTTTGAAGCCGATAAATGGTATCACGTTGCAGTTATTTTCGACGGAACTAATTTAAAAGGGATTGTAAATGGTGAGGAATGGATAAGTGTTTATGCGGGAAATATTACGTTCACGTCAACATTCGAACGTTCCTTAACGCTTGGAGATATGCTTGACGGGAATAGTTATCCATTCAACGGAATAATTGACGAATTCACGTTATGCTTAAACGATAATGCTTGGACTAAAGACCAAGCGATTCAGTATTATAACGCTATCGCAAAAGGCGAATATTTAGACGACGAAACCGATACGGGGGCGTTACAACTTGGAAAAAGTTTCGAGGGTAATTATCCGACAAGTCTAATGACTTGGGAATCGCAAGTAATCGACTTGGGCGGAATTGGTCAGTTTGTCGATTATGGTCGAATTGAAACGGTATCAACAACAAGCCAAGTAGCAACTTTAACGCTTTACACCCGTTCAAGTTCCGACGGTGTAACGTGGGAAGAATGGCGAACACTTGGCGAAAATGGTCTTATTCAATCAACGAACCAACGCTATTTACAAGTTCGCGTTGATTTCTTGACGACCGACCCGACACAAACGCCAATACTTTACGAAATCGCCGTTTGGGAAGAAGAAAAAGCACCCGATTATGTTCCGTTACCAAACTTGAAAATTCACCATAACGACCCGATTTATTTGTATCGAGATTTGGAAACGGGTCTTGATTCGTTAGGCGTTCTTCGAAATGCTTACGACGTATTTATCGAAGAAGAAATCAACGGCGAAGATATTTTATCGTTCAAGTTACCGCGTCGGGATTTGAAACGCCAAGAAATCGGCGACGAACCCGTAGAATTAATCGCGGTTATCGCCGAAAGATATTACGTCGTTAAGGAAGTTCTTGACAAACGGGATTCAGACGGAAATCTTTATACCGAATTCATTTGTGAAGCACTTTGGACGGAACTACGCGATTATTTCGTCGATACAATCGAAGTCGTCGAAGTAACCGCCCGTGACGCCTTGGAAACAATCTTCGAAAATGTTTTCCGAGAAGCAGGCGACCCCGAAATTGATTGGAAAGTTGGCAACGTTGAAATCACAAAGAAAAGAACGCTTCGTTCCGATTGGAAAGACGTTCTATCGTTGATTCACGAAGTTCAAAATATTTGGGGCGGTGAAATCTTATTCGATACTAAAAACAAATACGTTCACTTATTGAATCAAATCGGCGGAAATTCCGGCGTTCGATTCTATTACAACAAGAACTTGCAAAATATCGAAAGAATTATCGACACTTACGACCTAATTACGCGAATCTATCCAAGCGGTAAGGGCGGATTGGATATAAGAACTATAAACAATGGTGTACCTTATCTTGAAAATCGTACTTGGGTCGATAAGTTAAAACTACGTCGAAAAGTTATTCCTTATCGCTGGAAAGACGAACGTTATACAATTCCCGAAAACTTGAAGGAAGACGCCCAAAAATTGCTTGATGAAATGTCGAAACCAAAAATAGCTTACAAGACAAGCGTTCACGACCTTTCAAGCCTATCGGGTCACGAACACGAAACGTTTAATCTTGGCGATTTGGTAACGGTCGTCGACAAGGAATTGTTTGACGAAGAAGTTATTAATCGAATCGTTCGTCGCAAAATGGACGTAAGGAAGCCCGAAAATACTGAAATCGAATTATCCCAACCAATTAAAACGTTGGCGGATATTCGTTCAAGGGCATTGGACGACCAAATCGAAACAATGATTGGAAGCGACCCACTTTCAACAAACGACGTCCAACAAATGACCGTGTTTAATCACTTGTTGAACTCACGGGCGGACGAAGGAATAAACGGCGATTGGGTCAAAGAGGGAACGGATTTCGATATTGCTAACGTCGGATTTAGCGGTAATTGGTCGTTCGTAGTAAAACCCGATTATGGAAGAACGAACACCTTAACGCAAACGGTCGAAGGGGTATCGCACCGAACAACTTACACCGTTTCAGCGGCGGTCGCAACGCAAGGCGATATTACACGCGGAAGTGCCGCAGACGCCTTTGTCGGAATTAAAGTTATTGTTCACTATCAAGACGGCGGCGAACCCGATACGTTCTATCTTGCAGTTCCCGACGTTACAAACAACGAACCGCCTAAAGATTCTAACGCTTAATATTAAGGGGGGGGTGTAAATATGGTCGACCAAAGTTCGTTTCAAATCCTTTCAAGACAAATAAACGTCGATACGTCACGAAAGGTCGATTACGTTCAAATTCAGCTTGTCGCTAACGACGCGGGTAAAACGCCGCACTCAACCAATACGGACGAACCCGCAATTTATATAACGGATATTATGTTTCAAGGCGGAACGGTAGCGACGTCTTGGGTCGGTCATGTATCTGAAATTCGTTGGTCGTTTGACGTAGCTTAATGGCAATTAATATCGACGATTGGATTCGATTTCACGGAACGTTCGAAGCCGACCCCGAACGTAAAGTTTCGAAAGTCGATTTCCAAGTTGAAGCAAAGGACGCGGTATCTTCGACAAATGGCGTAGACCGCGTTCCTATCTATTTTACCGATATACAATTCCAAGCAGGTAACGCTTTGTCGGGTTGGACACCGAACACGAAAGAAATGTTAAAACGGTTGTCTTGGAATCACGACGAAAACAAAGAAGCGGCAACGCCGAACCGATTCGAAGGTTATCCGCCGCAAGTTTACCAAAACGTTCAAAAGCGTTGGTATAACGTTCTAGGTCGCGGACACCGAGTTATTGTTGTTCCGAACTATTTTCCCGAAGATTGGGACGTTCCAATTCTTCCGACGGGTCTTGATTTAACGTTATATCCAAAAGAAGATTACGACTTGCTTCGTGTTTCAACGAACGCGGGCGTATGGTTGCCAGAAGAAGAACAATGGTATAAGCAAGAAGGCGGAATCTACCAAGAAATAAAACAGAAATATGAAGAAGTTATCCGATACGGCGAAGGCGAACGAAGAAAAATCGAAATTAATAATTGGGAAAATATTGTTAAGCCGCTATTGGACGAACACCCTTTACACCGTAGATATACGCGGGAATTCTTCGTTGACGGTAACAAGGCGGGAAGCGAAATCAAAATCCACGCAACAACAAGAACAGCAACGGTAAACGGTCAAGAAGTCAGAATCGTTGGCGAAGATTCGATTAATGTAAACGGAACGAATTTCCCGATTGACCGAAAGAAATTCTTACTTGCACCAAAGGGAACGGTTGCTATTCGGATTGAATTTTACAAGCAAAGGGAACGAACAATTACGACGTATGACCAAGATTCTAACGGTTACTATTACCCGATTGACAAGACTTTTAAATACTTGGAAGACGCGGGAATTGGATTTCACGGAACGGTATCATTCTATCAATGGACGTATGGTCGTTCGTATATTTAAGGGGGTATGGTTATGACGAAAGACAATCGAAGAATCATAACTTGGAGTCATATTGATTCTAGTCCGAACTATCGTAATGATATTGAAAAATACAATCACAAAATTTATTCGATTGGTCTTCACGAATTCGGCGTTCGTCCAACGGGGAAAATCTATAATTATGCAACCAACGTAGATTATTTCGACGCGAACGGCAACCATACGGGAACACGATTCAGTTCAACAATCGAAGAAGATATGTTGAATTATCGTCATATCAAATGGTTCTTCCAAATGATTGTCTTCGGTTGGTCTACCGTCAAACCATTCCTTGACGATACAACGTTAAATGCCGAAGGAAGAACGCCGCAAGACCAATTTATTTACGAACTTGGAAAATTAGTAGACTTGTATAAAACAAGCCGTTACACCAACGAGCCGATACCACTAGACGGAATCGAAATGGACGTCGAAGCAAGTATGACCGCCGACCCTTATTCGCAAGGTTACGACGTAAAGTATATTAATCTATTGAAACGGGTAAAGAACGAAGTTTGTATTCCGAGGGGCTTACGTTTGCGAACTAACGCCTACGCTATGTGGGGCAATAATACGCCTTACTATTACCGTTTCCATAATTACAAACTATTCGCGGAAACAACGGACAAAAACGGAAATCCGTTACTTGACGAAATGCAAATAATGACCTACGACTTTGCTTGGGCGGGTTCAAGCCCAGGGGCTTCTACGCCGATATGGTGGTTCGAAAACGTTGCCGAATGGTGTAGGGAATGTTTCGACCCGAAATACAACCCAAACGCGAAATTTACGATTGATAAAGTATTTTTCGGGGCGGCTGGTTACGGACACCGTTGGGGAATTCACGACCAAAGCGTTGTTAAGCGAGGAACAAACGTAACCTATCACCAATTACTAGGTTGGCAAAACGGTAAATATAAACATTATCACACGGAAACAGACGCAACAACGGGCGATAGAATTTACGTTTATCACAATCAGCCTTATATCTATCAAACGTCGTTCCAAGACGAAGAATCGAAAAACGAAGTTATGTACCCTCACGTTTACGACCGATTCGTTCCGAAATACGCCCAAATAAAAGAACAAGACGGCGGACAGAAAAGCGTTACAATCGGAACTTATAACCGTTTAGATTACGGAACGTCTTTCTTCAAAGACCAACACCCTATTTGGACGGGCGTAAAAGCAATCGCAACAAGTCCGTCAAGTGTAAGCGGAAAAGCCTACCCGTTGCAAGAATCACGTCAACCAATCGCAACAAAAACCGTTGACGGTCAAGATTACGATTTCAACGGCTATTATACGTTAAGTTTGTCATACGTTGAAAAGAATATCTATGACGAACTAGGAAACGTTATCGGGGCAGTTTGTGAACTTGAAAATGAACAAAACGGTCGAATCAATTACAGCGTTAATATTCCAACCGCGGGGACTTATCGTCTTATTGCCGTAACTAACTTTTCGTGGTATTCCGAAGCGAAACTTGGCGGCTATGTAAACGGAAGCCAACAATTTACAGTTGGCGGCGATTCAATTCCCGAATGGTATCCGTTTATCTTAAAGGGTTCGCACTTTTTCGATTGTGGAACGTTTAGTTTCAATTCGGGAACAAACACAATTTCGGTTCACGGTGAACTTTCCGACGATAGAACACCAATTTACGGATTCATTGTTTGCGAAGGCTTCGACCAAAATTTCAGCGGCGGCGAAATGAAATTCAAAACGAATATTACGCCGTTCAAAGATAAACAAGGGAACGACCTACCAATTCCCGCCAAATTCGCTATTGTTGCGAAAATGCTTCGCCGTGACGCAAGACCCGCGATTCTTTGGGACGACGAATTTCGAACTTATTTACTTGGGTCGAATATCGCGGGAACAACTTACTACCGCCCAATCAATCCCGAATATAAAATCGAGGGCGGCGGAACTCACCTAGAACAAGTCGGGACAGATTCTAACGGTCAGCCCGTTTATAAATGTTATTCCGAGCCAAAACCCGTTGGTTATTCACAAGGCGAATGGATTTCGAAGGACGACGGAACGGGAAGAATTGCTATGTATTACAATTCAACAAATTCGGGTCAATGCGTCTTGTCAAAACAATGGTCAGTAAACTTATCAGTTGAAGCCCGAATTAAACTTGTACGCGGGTCAGTTGTTGGAATCCGTTTCTATGCACAAAGTCAAGGAACGGTTGGCGACGGTTATATCTTCCGCGTTAATCTACCCGATAAAGTCCGCGAACTTGTCTACGAAGACTATTCAACGGGACAAACGAAAGTAATCGCTTCGCAACCACTTGGAAATATCAGCGAAGGCGATACGATAACCTTCCGAGCATTATTGTATAACGGCGTAGGGCGTTTCGAAATTAATGGCGTTCGGGCATTTGTTGAAGCCGAAGGAAACCCTGTAACTCACGACGGTTCGGTCGATATTGGTAACGGAAACGTTACGCTGGCAAGAACAAGTGGGGCTTGCGGTGTATATGCAAATAACGCCGAATTATACGTCTATCATTTAGGAATCGGAACGCTTGACCGTTGGGAAACAATGGAAAAATTCGAAATCACGGTCGACGGGACAACAAAAGAATTCGGTCGAATCAATAGAACGGGTTATTACTTCGACGAATTCGGTTACTTGATTTATTCGGGTCTTGACGAAACCGTAACGAGGGATTCCGTACAATATCCGTTCGAAGAAGATAGTTCTTCAGTTTCGCTTGACTACGAAATGACCGTTTTAGAATGGAATTCTTGGCAAGGCGAAAAAGAAGTAACGTTGAAGCTAGTCGACGCGGGCGTTTGGTTCGGTGAATTGCTTATCGGCGACCGCGAAGGAATGTCGATAATTTGGGCGGGTGACGCTTGGTCTATTATCGAGGTTATGAACTTGGCGGTCGACAAATACGGGGCGAAAGGAATCGGTCTTTGGGCTATGGGTCAAGAAGACCCGAAAGTTTGGGAAATGATTCCCGACGTTGTTCCGAAATCATAAAGGGGGTGAAAGCGTTGGACGTTTTCGCAAGTCAATCGTTACTTGCCGAAGCCGCCAAACAAGGGCTTTGGGCGGTTCTTTATATTACGCTATTTATTTATACGCTAAAGGAATCACGTCGACAAGAAAACAACGCAAAGGAAAGGGAAGACCGTTTACGCGAAGAATACAACGAGCTTCGTAAAGAAAGTCGTGAACGTGAAAATATGTTGACGACTTTCATAAACGATATTACGCGGGCTTACGAAAGGCTTGCGACAGCGGTCGAACGATTATCGTATGACGTCGACGATATTAAAGACGAATTGAAATTACGAAAAGAAGATAAAGGGGGCGAAGAAAAATGATTGATTATGCGGTCATTGTAGCGATAATTGTCGGTTTAACTGAAATAATCAAACGTTATTTACCTTCGAAATTTATGCCGATTGTATCGTTAATTTTGGGTATTGTAGCGGGATTGTTCTACGTTGAAGGCGATTTAAAAATGCAAATCTTCGTCGGAATCGCTATGGGTCTTGCCGCAAGCGGTCTATTCGACGTAGCACAAATCGGAAAGAAAAACGGCAATCTTGAATAATTTATAACGATTTACGCCCGATTAAAAAACTTTCGGGCGTTTACTTGTTTACATTTTTATATTTTTTGCTATAATATAGTTGAAGCAAGTTTTAATTGGAAAGGAAGAGTTGATATGGCAAAGAAGCCGTTTTCGATTCGCGTTGAGCCTTATGTATCAAATCGCTTTAAAGCGTTGTCAACAGTATTAAATGTAGATGGGGCAAAGCTATTACAAGAACTTATTGAAGACCGAGCAGATAGACTATCGAAAGAAGAAAGAGAAGCATATGACGCGTTATTAAGAATTTGGAAAGATGAATAATAATAGTAATCGTAACCTTATAGTTGATGAAGCACACCGTAGACAAGTAAATAATAAGAAATCAAAAGGCGGACGTCCAAATCGGATTGTCCGTCTTTTTTATTTGAAGAAAATTTAACCATAGCGTCACAATTCGAAGGTTGTAACCTACATATTACAATGTACCGAACGGGAACGGGGTTCAAGTTCCCGAACGGAACGCACAAACGAAACGAATCGTCGAAGGGGATTCATATATAAATGTCGTAAAATCCCCGTCGTTTGTGACGTTTTTACAACATTCGAAGGGGGAATTTCTATGGATATTTTTGCACGTTTAGATTCAAAAGCGATTAAGGACGGATTGATTACGAAGGTTGGCGGGGTTAAACATTTCGCAATCTTGGCGACAATAGCCGCTTATTCAGACGCTAACGGCGAATCATATCCAAGTCAAGATACAATCGCGGAATTGGTCGGTTATTCACGGAAAACGGTCAACGAAACTATTCGTCAGCTTCGGAAAACAACGATAGACGGCGAACCGATTTTAGTCGTTCAACAAGTAAAAACGTCAAGTGGGATTCGAAATCTTTATAAATTGTCGCCGAAATCGGGATTCTCATTTGGGAAAGTAACAAAAAGCGATAACGTTGTAACGCAGAAGGTCGAACACAATGTAACGCCAACGTTACAAGAAGAATATCCAGTATCTAAGAATAACCAGTATAAGAAGAATAACCATAATAAATTATTTAGTAATTCCAAAGAAGTATTACAATACTTTCGCGACAAATATTTCAAGAAATATAACGTCGTATATCAAGCAAATTGGGCTAGAGATTGTTCAATGATTAAAAATAAACTTATGGCGAATTTTACAGATAACGAAATCAAATCCATTATTGATATTGTCTTCGAAGAATACGACAATCGTTGGGCTAACGCAAGATTCCCAAGACCTTCGATTGGTCAACTTTGTTCTTGGCTTCCAAACGAAGCCTTGGCGATAATCAAGGAACGTCAAAAAGAAGCGGAAGCAATCGAAGCGGCTTCGGAACGTTACGAAATGGACGACGACCAATTCGAAAGATTGTTAAATGAAATTTAAGCGGCGATTAATTTCGTCGCTTTTTATTTTGTCGTCACAAAACCGATTTTCCTTCCAACATATTTCTTCGAAGGTTATCTTCAAAAAAAATTTAAGTTCGCCGTCACAACGTCGGAAAATCTTACAACATCTTACGGTGAATCGAAAATCAAATCTAAAAATCTAAGGGGGAAAATCAAATGTTATCTTTAATCATTACCGCAGTTGCAGGAAAAGAACTTGTTGAAAGAATGGAGAAAGGCGATATTTTCAATCGAATCGAAAACGCCCAATCATTATCCGAAAAGGTCGCAATCGTTCAAGAAACCGAAAAATATGCTTTTGAGGTTGCGGAAGTAATTTTCAAACCAAACGACGAAATCGGAGAAGAAGGCGTTCAAGTGAAAGACGAATTTGTTAAAGCAACAATCGAGCATAACTACCACTATTTCGGTTTACCTACACCATTCGAACAAGGCGTAACAATGGAAGAAATCAAATTCCGTAATGGTATCTATCCGCAATATGATTCATTCTTCGTTCATTAATCGGTTTTAGTCGAACAATTCGAAGGGGGTTCAATTTATGACGTTAGAAGATACTTGCTTACTTGCGAAATATTGTTCGAAAGCGGGAAATCCGTTATATTGTCACACTTTATGCTTTCCATATACACGATTACACGGGGAAAACGGGGACGGTGGTTTACTTGCCGTCGCCAATATCCCGAAGAAATATCGTAATTCAACGCTTGAAAGATTACCGATAAAAGAAGAAAATCCGAAAGCCTTCGCAATCATTCAACGATACGGACAAAAGGTCGTTGAAAAAGTTGACGAAGGCGTTGGCTTATATTTGTACGGCGTTCCTTCGAAAGAGAATCCGAAAGGCGTTGGGAATGGTAAAACAACGTCAGCAATCGCAATTTTACTAGAATACTTGCGAGAAAGAACGATTCTTGAAGCAAAGAGGGAACGAAAGATTGACGAAGTTCCCGCCTTCTTTATGAAAATGGCGAAATTCCAAAATATCTATAATTCGCAGTTCCGCGGGTCAAACGATTCGCAAGCGGAAAACGGCGATAAATACCAAGCGTTAAAACGAAAAATGATGAAATGCGATTTACTTGTTTTGGACGATATAGGGCTTCGTGGAACAACCGAAGCGTTACAGAACGAAATATACGAAATTATTGACGAAAGAGATACAAACGAGCGGTCAACGATTTTTACGTCAAACGTTCCATTAGATAAAATCGCTGGAATTCTTGGCGAACAAATAGCGTCACGAATCGAAGGAATGACCCTTGGCGTTCCGTTTTACGGTAAAGATAATCGGAAGAAATCGTTATAAAGCTAAAAGTTAGGGGGTTCAACTAATGATTGAAGAACAATTACTTTCGAAAATGTTGGACGAAAACAACGTCCATTCGGTATTAAAATATAGCGTTAAAGCCGAAGATTTCGAACGTAATGGAGACGTTTTCGACTTTATCGTAGATTATCGAAAAAAGTTCGGTTCTTGTCCCGACATTGAAACCGTAGCGGCAGAATTTCCCGATTTCGACTATATGGCAGGCGTTCAAGAACCATTCAAAGGGTTAGTTACTAGATTAAAACAATCAGCGGCAAAACGCCGTTCTTTCGAATTAATTGCAACCAAGGCGAAGGATAAATTCAAATCGTTAAGCGGTGACGAATTCGTTTCTTGGATAAAGAACGAGTTTACTAGAATCGAACGCGAAACGTCTACTGATTTTTCGCAAGGCGTCGACTTTGCAACTAACGGACAAGAACGACGTAAACGATATGAAGAATCAAAAGAAAAACATTCGGAACAATACGTCGACCTTCCTTACGGCGGTTTACAATGCGAAATCGGCGATTATTTGTTGATTATGGCGTATACCAACCGCGGGAAATCTTGGTTATCTTCTCATATCGGGCTTTACGTTTGGAAGACGCAAAACAAAAGCGTAATCTACTATTCGCCCGAATTATCACAAAAGCAACAACAAAGCCGATTTGAAACGTTGGACGGTCATTTTAATAACGCTTTGCTTCGTCGCGGAGAATTGGAAAACGAAGAAGAATATTACGAGTATTTGAAGCAGTACGATTTGACCGACGAAGAAAGACCGAAACTATTAATTAAAACTATGGAAGACCTACCGAACGGTTTATCCTTGGACGTAATCGAAGCAGACCTTGAACAAAATCCCGACGTTCAAATTGTCGTAATTGACGGCTTTAACTTAATGAACCACGGAAAAATGAACGATAGAAATTCTATGACGACAACAAGCCGTCGTTTACGTCAGCTATTCGCACGTCATAACGTTTTAGGGGTCGTTACTCACCAAGTCAATACGCAAGCCGAAAAGGAAAATAAAGAAATGGACGAAGAAACGGGGGCAAGAATCGTAAAAGCCCCGCCGATTGAATCTTATTCGGAATCGGTCGCACTTATCCAAGACCCTGCTATGGTCTTAACGTTCGACCAAAACGACGGTATCGGGCAATTATTAGTCGCAAAAGCCCGCGAACCGATTGTCGGGAAGACGATTGACCTTCTATGTAACTTTAACCTTGGCTATATTGAAGAACCACAACTAACCGACTTTTTCTAAGGGGGCGTTAATATGCAAACGAATAATAAATATTGGAATAAGCCTTTGGAAGAATTAAAGATTCATTGTGAATCAGAAATTCTATTATTCCGTTACGCTATTAATCGCAATAATTGGGAAGCGGCAAGACGTCACGAAAACGAATTATCGTTAATTATGGACGCAATTTCAGCAAATGAAAGGGGCGAATTGAATGATTAAAGTCCGCGGTATGGATTTACCAGTAAACGTTAAAGCGGAACTTGAAGACTTTCCTTGGAAACATTCTTCTTGGAGGGGCGGCAAGTTAATCGCTTGTTCGCCTTTCCGCGACGAATCCCGCCCGTCGTTCGCGGTTAATCTTGAAACGGGCGTTTATATAGATTCGGGACTTGACGACGAAGATTGGCGTAAGGGAAATTTCGTTAAACTATTATCTTGGTTACGAAATGAACCATACGAAGATACCGAAGAATATTTAATAGATTTGTATTCGCCACAATTTGGCGATTTAGATAAATTGGAACTACCGAATATCGACGATTGGATAGCCGAAGACCGCAATCGTAAAATCTTCGATAAAAGCGAATTAAAACCATACTTGTATAAACACCCGTATTTAGAACGAAGGGGAATTCCGTTCAAAGTTCAACGGGCTTTCGACGTTGGTTACGACCCTGAAACGAAATCGGTCGTAATTCCTTGGCACGATTGGAAAGGGAACGTTGTATCGTGGAAACACCGTCACGTTCATTCGAAAGTCTTTTGGTACGTTAAAGGCGGACAACCTATTCGAAATCATTTATACGGGATTCATTGGGTCGTTCGTAAGAATAAAAAGCGTGTATGGATTGTTGAAGCGGAAATCGACGCCTTGACGCTTTGGTCGAAAGGAATTGCGGCGGTCGCGATTGGTTCGTCTTATTTATCCGAAGCAAAACGCGATTTGATTCTGAAAACGGGAATCGAAGAAATTGTTATCGCGACGGATAACGATAAGGACGGACGAAAAGCCAAGCGGTCAATAATCAAAAGGCTATCGGGATTTGTCGATTTACAAGAAATCATTTGGGACGGATTCGAACGTTATTACAAAGATATAAACGAAGCCCGAAACGAATTGGATAACGTAACAATTAAAGACGTAGATTTATTTGGTTGGAACGAATAGGACTTTCGTTCTATTTTTTTATTTTAAAAGTGTAAACTTGTTGACGTTTTAACATACGGGGAATATAATAAAAGTACAAATTAGCACTCAACGACGACGAGTGCTAACAATTTCGGAAACCGAATAATTGCAACGATTAATCTACAAGTCCATTGTTGGAAATACGCGACTTTGTTATTTGGAGGTTGGTCTATATGCAAGTTTATTAAAGCCGTGAATTTCCTTGGTTTATAGGGGATTTGCGGCTTCTTTTTATCTATTGCGTAAACAAGTTT
>NZ_LN868937.1:2071905-2085333 GCF_001244735.1 Bacillus andreraoultii | reverse complement strand
AAGGGAACGTTGTATCGTGGAAACACCGTCACGTTCATTCGAAAGTCTTTTGGTACGTTAAAGGCGGACAACCTATTCGAAATCATTTATACGGGATTCATTGGGTCGTTCGTAAGAATAAAAAGCGTGTATGGATTGTTGAAGCGGAAATCGACGCCTTGACGCTTTGGTCGAAAGGAATTGCGGCGGTCGCGATTGGTTCGTCTTATTTATCCGAAGCAAAACGCGATTTGATTCTGAAAACGGGAATCGAAGAAATTGTTATCGCGACGGATAACGATAAGGACGGACGAAAAGCCAAGCGGTCAATAATCAAAAGGCTATCGGGATTTGTCGATTTACAAGAAATCATTTGGGACGGATTCGAACGTTATTACAAAGATATAAACGAAGCCCGAAACGAATTGGATAACGTAACAATTAAAGACGTAGATTTATTTGGTTGGAACGAATAGGACTTTCGTTCTATTTTTTTATTTTAAAAGTGTAAACTTGTTGACGTTTTAACATACGGGGAATATAATAAAAGTACAAATTAGCACTCAACGACGACGAGTGCTAACAATTTCGGAAACCGAATAATTGCAACGATTAATCTACAAGTCCATTGTTGGAAATACGCGACTTTGTTATTTGGAGGTTGGTCTATATGCAAGTTTATTAAAGCCGTGAATTTCCTTGGTTTATAGGGGATTTGCGGCTTCTTTTTATCTATTGCGTAAACAAGTTTACAAGATTTTTAGATTTTTAGTTTTCAAGTGTCACAAAACAACAATTTCAAACAACATTTCAATTCAAAGAAAAAATCAACGAATTCGAAAGGGGAAATGATTCAATGGTTAAAAATCTTTGGGTAGAGGTTGAAGAATTGGCGGTTCAATATGTGAACGAGGAAGACGAAATCAAACGTCAAGCTATTCTTGGTGAAGCGTTAGAAGTTGCAGAAGGCTACGTTCAAACTTGTGTAAACAACGCAGTAAACAAAGCAAGAAACTACGGTTTAGAAATTCCAAGAGAAGATTTTCTAAGTCATTTTATGGAAGCACTTTGGAAAGCAATCGAGGGTTACGACGTTAATAGCCATTCAAAATTCAAAAGCATTATTTTACGTCGTTTCCATTTAGCAGAAGCGACAACATGGCGACTATACAGAACAAAAGGTAACAACGGCGATAAAGACGGTTACACTTACGATTCTGTCCGTTGGGATTCGTTAGATAGAACGGTTAGCGGAAGTAATAATGAAGAAGAAAAATCACTTGGCGAAGTTATCGTTGGCGAAGCACAATCAGCCGAAGACGTTGCAATCGACAATTTCGAAATCGAAGAAATTCTAAGCGGTTTCGAAAAAGAAAACGAAAGATACGCAAAAGTTATTCGCTTTATGTATTTAGGATATGAAGGCGACGACCTTGCGATTGTAACGGGCGAAGCCGACAAATATAACGCAAAAGTTCGTAAGTTGGTTCAACGTGCAAAACAATCGTTCAAAAAATATATGGACGAGTTGGCGTTCAATTAATTTGAACGTCAGCCGTCACAAAATGCGATTTATTTACAACATTTTTAGATGTATACGGGAAAATCCCGTTGATATAAAAAATCAAATTTGTAAGGGGGGTTCGATACTATGTCCGTATTAATGGGACGCGGTGAACAAGCCAAAAAAGCACTTGAAGGCGGAAGTGGAATCGACTTAAAGAAAATCTTTATTCGATTAAAGGCGGGTCAAAGTCGCAAAGTTCGAATCCTTACGCCTTATGATTACGTTGCTTACAAAGCACACGGTCATTATGCGAAAGGGGTGTATACGCAACCATGTATTAAAGTTGCGGGCGAACGTTGCTTACTTTGCGAAGCCGCGAACTACGACGGTGATTTGGTAGAAAAGGACGACAACGGAAAATCCGTTTGGAATTCAATGTACGCAAAGAAACGCGTTCTATTCGCTTTTGTCGATTTGGAAGAAGACGAAATTCGTGTATTTGACGCAACCAAATCGCAAGCCGACGGATTGATTGCAACAATCGACGAATACGCCGACGAATTGGATTCCGTTGCCTTTACGTTCAAAAGAACAGGCGATAGGCAAGAAACAACTTATTCGTTGAATCCGATTATGCCTAAGAAAATGAAGGAAGTCCAAGAAGTGTTCGACAAATGGGACGGCGAAGAAGTTCCCGACGAACTATTCGAAGAAGCCGCACAAGCAAGAACAACCGAACAACAAGCGAAGGAATTAAAACAAGCGGGCTTCCCAGTTGAAGAAGTATTTGGCTTCGAAGTTGCGGACGACGAAAACGAAGATACCGCAGACGAAGACAAAGGCGAACCAATCGCCGAAGAAGACGACCCTACCGAAGATTTCTAATCGAAAAGGCGGCTTAATTGCCGCCGTCCATTGGGGGTGAACGAATGAGTACGAAAGATTTTATCGGATATATGCTTATTATGATTCTTCTAATCATGGTATGCGGCGGTCTATTTTCTTTATTATGGAACGTTACAATGCCGTATATATTCGGTCTTCCGTCAATCGGAATGGGACGAGGAATTGCGTTTTACGTTCTAATTCGTTTGTTAATTTCGGGAATATCCTTCCAGTTGTATAAGGGTGAATAACGAAAATTATGGCGGCAACCCGCCGTCATTCAAATATTTAATATTTCTTTGGGGGTGTTTCTCATGGTTGAACCATACGCAAAAATTAATCTTAATAGTGGATTTGAAAATTATGGATTTGGATTTGAAGACGCTTCTTACGAATATCGACTAGACGGATTTACCGTTGTTCAAGGTCTTGTAAGAGTTAATAAAACCTTAACAAATAATGAAGTTCTTGGACAATTCCAATATCCTTATTCGGGTCATACCCCAACTAACGGAACTTTAAGATTTCCAGTAGTTTCCGAAAAAGGCGTTATCGCGGTTGATATAACAACATCAGGACAAATAATTGTTCGCGGAGAAGCTGGAAGTTGGATTTCATTGTCAGGAATTGTATTCAATACTCACGCAAAAGGTTGATAATTTCTAGCCCGCCCGTCACAAGGCGGGTTTTTTCAACAACATTTTTATATGTAATAACAATTCACGAAAGCGGGGGTTGACAATGAATGAACAACTTGATTTCGGTTGGGACGACCTTGCAAAAGAAGTGAAACAAAAGCAGACCAAACAAAACGAAGCCGTAAAGAAAGCACGAAAGAAAAAGAAAGCGGCAAAACCAATGACCCACGAAGAAATGTTAGCGAAATGGAAAGAGATTTTGTCAAATCCGAAAAACTCAAAACCCGACCAAAGACGGTTGGAAGAAACGTTCGAAGCGTGGAAGAACGGAAAGGTTTATCCGCAAACGCCGAAATTATCCAAGGCGGAAGCCCTTCGAATGTACGCAAGACTTTCGGAAATGCAACGCGAAGAAAAGTTGAGGGAAATGGTCGAAAATACACCGAAGAATTATCACTTGATTCAGACCGAAGAACAACTTGAACAAGTTTGTCGTTGGTGGGACGGCGAAGAACTTGTTGGTCTTGATACGGAAACCGACGGGTTAGACGTTGTTTACGGTAAAAACAAAATGGTCGGGATTTCATTATCGTTCCCGAACGTTGACCAACACGTTTATATTCCAGTTCGTCACCAAGAAGGAAAACAACTTTCGGTCGACGTTGTGATTCCGAAATTAAAACCGTACTTGGCGAACAAACACAAACGCAAAGTTCTTCATAACGCTAAGTTCGACGCCCACGTTATCAGTATGGAAGGCGTAAAACTACGCGGACTTCAAATGGACACTATGATTGCTATGTGGGTATTGAACGAAAACGAACCGACTTATCGTTTGAAAGACCTTTCGAATAAATACGCGAAGTTTATGGGAATCAAACCCGAAAACGATACGTTCGGCGAACTATTCGGAAAGGCGACTTTCGATACAATTCCGTTAGATATTGCCCTTGTATATGCGGCGAAAGATACGGATTTAACGGTCAAGTTCTATCGTTTCCTTGACGAACAATTCAATCGAAAACACTTGAAGAAGATTCGCGACTTGTATTACGAACTTGAAAATCCGTTATTGAACGTTTGTATCGAAATGGAAGAAAACGGGTTCTTATTGAACGAAGACAAAGTTCATACAGTACGCGAAGAACTTTACAAAGAAAAGGACGAATTGGAAGATAAGCTAATCAAAACGTTCGGCGATATTAATTTCAATTCGCCCGCCCAACTATCCGAAGTTCTTTACGACAAATTGAAACTACCCGATATTTCGGGAAAACGTTCAACGGATAAAGCAACGTTGAAAAAGTTAGCCCAAGATTACGACGAAGTTCAATTATTGCTTGATTATCGTAAAGCAACGAAATTGATTTCAGCGTTTATTGATAAATTACCCGAAATGGTCAAACGGACGGGTCGCGTTCATGGTCAGTTTATCCAAAACGCAACGGCGACGGGACGATTTGCTTCGAAAGAACCGAACTTACAACAACTACCGCCAACGGCAAGACAAATATTTAAAGCACCAAACGGATTTATTATTTTGGGTTCGGACTTTTCACAAATCGAACCGCGTGTATTGGCTCATATTTCGGGCGACGAAGATTTGCAACGACCTTATAAAGAAGGTTACGACCTTTATTCAACACTTGCTTCACGGGTTCTTAAATTACCAATGGAATATTGTCTTGACGGGGCAGTAGACCCGCAAGGAAGACAACCAAGAAAAATGATGAAAACGGGACTATTGGCGGTTATGTATGGAACGTCAATGTTTACGTTATCCAAACAACTAGAAATTCCAGTAGAAGAAGCGGAACAATTTATCGACGATTTCTACGAAAGTTATCCGAAAGTTGACGCTTGGATAAAGTCAGTTTGGGAATTCGTCAAAGAACACGAATACGTCGAAACCCTTTATGGTCGGAAACGTCGATTCCCAAAACACAAACAACAAGCGATAATCTACGACGAACTTGCGGAAGAAATTTGTCGCATACTTGGAACGAAAAAAGTTCCTTCCAACATTTGGGAATATAAAGACCTTCCTTATAAATTAAAACGTCAATTCCAAAACGTTAAAGGAAGCGTTGAAAGAGTTCGACGTCAAGCGGTGAACGCAATTATCCAAGGGTCAGCCGCGGATATTATGAAGCGGGCTATGTTACGTCTTGACGCGGTCGCTAAGAAATACGAAGGTTGGAAGATTCTTGGAACGGTTCACGACGAAGCATTATTGGAAGTTCCCGAAATTATCACGTTAGAACAAACGGCGGAAATCGAAGAAGCTATGATTGGTTCTACGTCATTAGATGTTCCGTTAAAGGTTGACGTTGCTTTCATGTACGAATGGGGCAACGAAATTCCTAAAAAAGAATGGTTCAAAGCGGCTTAATCGCCGCCCCCGTTCTTACAAGTAAACAAGATTCAAGGGGGTTTTGGTAATGCAAAAATCAAAGTTATTTATAGCGAGGGGTGAAGAATTACGCGACGACGTTATTAATCAAGACCGCGGCGAAGAACTAACGAAAGCTATGTTACACCATTTCGAAAGATACCATTCGTTAGACGAAATTTTCGATAAAGAAATCGAAGAACAAATCTTATTGGACGAACTAGAAAACATTCGAAATCCTAAACAATTAAACTTTGAAAAAGGTCTTGTAACGTTCACGCCTTCGTCAGTATCGAAAACAAATCGCGAACTTTATTATAAGGCGAAACATTATCCGAAGGACGAACAAATCTTGTTACCGTATCAAAGACGTTGGGTTCGCAACGGGTCAGCCGTTCACGCGGCGGTTCAAAAAGATTTATTGTATGCGGAACAACATTTGAAAAATCCCGCGTTTACGGTCGAAAAAATGAAAGACGGTCGCCCTGCTTGGGAACACAATTTGAAGGACGTAAAACAATTCGAACACAACGGACGACGTTTCCAATTATTCGGAATGATGGACGGAATTCTTCATTACAAAGACGGTTCAAGAATCGGATTCGAATTCAAAACGAAATCAACGACAATTTCAGCGGTCGGCAATTTCAAAATGAAAGACGCCCAAGACGGTCACAAACAACAAGCTATCGCCTATTCGTTGTTATTTGGCGTTGACGAATTTATCTTCGTTTATGAATCGTTAGCAAAAGACGGTTGGTTAAAAGGTACGGACGCAAAACCCGACCTTCGGGCGTTCTATTTCAAGCCTTCCGACCTACAAAAAGAAGAATTACTAGATAAGTTCGCAACGGTTGTCGAACACGTCGAAAACGACGATATTCCCGAAGCCGTTAAAGACGGAAGCGTTTATGTATTCAGCGAATATAAAGAACAGTTGAAGAAGGACGGCGGATTCGATTATTTCGCTTGGGAAGAAGAACAAAAACGAATCAAAGCAGAAAGGGCGGCGAAACGCAAGGCGGCGAAGAATAAATGACAAAAGAAATCTTCGTTCTAGGTCTTGACGTTTCAATGAATTCTACGGGTTGGGCGGTTCTTGGCGTTAAAGGTCAAGCCGTCCGCTTGGTCGATTCGGGGATAATCAAAGCGAATCAAAAGCAACCCCACGGAAAAAGGCTTCGAAAACAACGCGAAACATTTAAAGCGATAATCGAAAAATATCGTCCGAAATACGTCGCAAGGGAAGCGGGGTTTTCCCGTCATATCAAAGCGACCCAAACGTTGTTTAAAGCCTACGGGGTCGCCGACGAATTTTTCGCCGAAGACGACCTTGTAGAATACGCCGCCGCTACAATTAAGAAAGTAGTAACGGGTAAAGGAAGGGCAACGAAAGAGGAAGTTGAATCAGCAATTAGAAAATTGTTGAATCTTCCCGATTCGTTCGAATTCCAAAGCGACGACGAATCAGACGCGGTCGCGATTGCTATAACGTTAATTCGAGATAAAAGTCTTATATAGGGGGTGTACGAATGGATAAAGTCGAAGCCTTCCTTAATGAAATAAAAGACGGTTGTTTAGCACTTTGGGAAAACTTTGGGGTTCTTCCTTCCGTTGCCGCGGGTCAAGCCGCACTTGAAAGCGGTTGGGGAACTAGCGAACTTGCTACGAAATATAACAATTTGTTCGGAATCAAGGGCGAATATAACGGTCAATCCACCCAAATTCCGA
This sequence comes from Bacillus andreraoultii, assembly GCF_001244735.1. GTDB lineage: Bacteria > Bacillota > Bacilli > Bacillales > Caldibacillaceae > Caldifermentibacillus > Caldifermentibacillus andreraoultii. The sequence continues at coordinate 2,078,201 of NZ_LN868937.1, read as the reverse complement.
CTACCGAATTTTACGACGGCAAAACACCGATAAGAGTTGTCGACGGCTTTCGGGTCTATCCGAATTGGAATACGTCGATTTTAGATTACGGGGCGTTCTTGTCGTCTAGGAAATGGTACGCGGACGCACTTGGCGTTCTTGATTATCGCGTACAAATTGAAAGAATTCACAAAGCGGGTTACGCTACCGACCCGAACTATGCCGAAAAAGTTATTCGAGTAATCGAACAAAACGATTTAAGGGAATGGGATTTAATTACCTTTGTTCAAGATTACGAAAACGGCGAAACAAATGAAAAACCGATAACAAAGCCGAAGGACAAGCCGAAAGAAAAACCACAAGAACAACCAAAGGAAAACGTTAAAGGGGGCGATAACATGGCGGTTGTATGGTTAGATGGCGGACACGGCGGACACGATAGTGGGGCAGTTGGAAACGGTCTTCGCGAAAAGGATATTACGTTAAAGATTACAAAACGAGTTGGTGAAATCTTATCGAATAATTACAGCGGTGTAACTGTTAAGTATTCACGGACAACAGATAAGTTCTTATCGTTAAGCAAACGGGCAGATTTGGCAAACGCCGCAAATGCCGATTACTTTATGTCGATTCATGTAAACGCGGGCGGCGGAACAGGTTACGAAGATTATATTTATAGCGGTTGTAAGACAAACGGGGCAACCGATAAAGCCCGTCAAGTAATTCACGGCGAAGTTAAGAAAGTATTGAACAAGTACGGAATCCGCGACCGCGGTATGAAAAAAGCGAACTTTGCAGTATTACGCGAAACAAAAATGCAAGCAATCCTTGTAGAAACGTTGTTTATTGATACCGCAAAGGACGCAAATCACTTGAAAAACGCTAACTTTATCGAAGATATTAGCCAAGCATACGCAAGCGGTATCGCGAAGGTTGTCGGGGCAAAACGTAAGTCAACGCCAAAACCACAATCAAAACCAAATAAATCAAGCGGAACAATCTATCGCGTTCAAGTCGGGGCTTTCAAATCAAAAGCTAACGCCGAAGCATTAGAAAAGAAAGTTCAAGCGAAAGGATTTGACGCCTTCGTTAAACTTGTCGACGGGCTTTATAAAGTCCAAGTTGGGGCTTTCAGCGTTAAAGCTAACGCCGAACGGCAAAGAGATAGATTGAAGAAAGCAGGATTCGACGCGTTTATCACAACAAAATAAAATTGAATACTAACGATTCGGGGTAACGAAAATTGCCCCGAATTTTTTCTTCTTTGCGTCACAATTCCAGCGAAATCAACAACATTTTGAATTAGTAATCAAGGAATAGGGGGTATTGGAAAAATGAACTTTAAAATTCGTTTACCGCAATCCTTTATTGACGAAGTAAAACAAACCTTAAAACCTCATTGGGGGGCGTTAGGTTGGGTCACTTATAAACGAACTTATGCCCGTTGGATTGAAAACGAAAACCGTAACGAAGAATGGCACGAAACAGTTAAACGAGTTGTTGAAGGAAATATCAATCTTGACCCACGACTAAAAGCAGAAAACGTTCCTTTGACCGTCCTTCACGAATTGGAACACGAAGCAAAGCAATTATATAAACTTATTTACGGTCTAGCGGGGGCGGCAAGCGGTCGTAACCTTTGGATTTCGGGAACTGATTTCCAACAACGAAACGGCGACGCTTTGAATAATTGTTGGTTTATCGCGATTCGTCCGCAAGCCTATGGCGATTCTCATATCCTTCCGTTCTATCTAAAAGATAAAGACCAAATCACGGTATCAATGCCGTTTTCATTTACGTTTGACCAACTTATGAAAGGCGGCGGCGTAGGTTTTTCCGTGGTTAAAGAAAACATGGCGAAAATGCCGAAAGTTGACCGTAAAGTTGAATTGGTCGTAATTGTCGGCAAAGAAAACGGCGATTACAACGATATTATCCAAGCGGGGGCAATCGACCGCGACGAATTTTATCGCAATCTAAAAGAAGACGAACCGAAGACAATCGTTTATAAAACAGACGATAGTCGCGAAGGTTGGGTTATTTCAGACGCTTTGGTAATTGATTCCCACTTTACGAAAACAATCGAAGACGTTGAAAGAATTGTTATCGACGTAACCGACGTTCGGGAAAAAGGAAAACGAATCAAAGGATTCGGCGGGGTCGCAAGCGGGGCGAAACCACTTGTCGAGTTAATGTTTAAAGTAAACGAAATCTTGAACGTTGCGTTCGGTCGAAGAATTACGTCCGTTGAAGCTACTGATATTTTGAACTTAATCGGAAAAACAGTTGTTGCGGGTAACGTTCGTCGTTCGGCGGAAATCGCACTTGGAAGCCCCGAAGATTCGGAATATATCACAATGAAACAAGACAAAGAAGCGTTAATGTCTCACCGTTGGGCTTCGAACAATAGCGTTATCGTTGACCGTTCATTTGACGATTACGGATTTATCGCAAGTTCTATCGCCGTAAACGGAGAACCAGGGATTGTTAATATCGAATTGATTCGAGACTTTGGACGAATTATCGACGGTCTACAAAAGGGAATCGACGGGGACGCGGAAGGAACGAACCCTTGCGGAGAAATTTCACTAGAAAACGGCGAAAACTGTAACCTATTCGAAATATTCCCGTTAGTTGCGAAAAAGCAAGGTTGGGACTTGGAAGAAGCGTTCGCCCTTGCGACAAGATACGCAAAACGTGTAACATTCTCAAATTACGAATGGGAAGTTACTAGAAAAGTAATCGAAAAGAACCGTAGAATCGGCGTATCTATGTCGGGAATTCAAGATTGGGTATTGAAAGACTTTGGCGGTCGTTTAGTCGTTGGATTCCAACAAGCGTATGACGACAACGGAAATATTATCGAAGAACCAATCTTCAATAAAGAAGCCGCGAAAGTAATCGACGGATTGTATAAAGCCGTTGTTCAAGCCGACAAAGAATATTCCGCAAAATTAGGTTGCAACGAATCTATTAAACACACAACCGTAAAACCTAGCGGAACAGTTTCTAAACTTGTCGGGGTCAGCGAAGGAATTCACTACCATTACGACAAGTATATTATCCAACGTATTCGATTCCAAGAAAACGACCCGTTAGTTCCTGCAATTAAAGCGGCGGGCTATCACGTCGAACAAGACGCTTATTCCGCAAATACGGTTGTTGCCGAATTCCTTGTTAAAGCACCGTCAGCAGACGAAGAAGGATTCGTTGGGGCTAACGACGTATCTATCGAAGAACAATTTGCTAACCAAGCGTTCATGCAAACGTATTGGGCGGACAATAGCGTATCTTGCACAATTACGTTCCAAGAACACGAAAAAGAGAAAATCAAAGATTTATTAGTCCAATACAAGGACGAAATGAAATCTACGACTTTACTACCGTTTAGCGGTCACGGTTACGTTCAAGCACCGAAAGAACCAATCAGCAAAGAAGAATACGAAAAACGTATCGCAAACATTAAGGGCGACGTTCAAACCTTCTATAACTTAATGCAAGATATTCAAGCTATGATGGCGAACGACGTTAAAGAAGGCGAATTTGAAATCGTCGGACAACAAGATTGTGAAGGCGGGGCTTGCCCAATTAAATAATAAAAGGTCGGGGTTGTTTTATACCCCGTTACCTTAATTACATATTGACGGATTTATTCCGTCGAATAAAAATTCGGGGCGTATTATAGCGGTTGTAGAACTCATATTGTACCTCATTGGTTTTTCGGTGATGTTTATATTAGATTTTGCGTAGAAACCGATTATAGTAACGTTTATGTATCGCTAACTTGTAGTGGTATTACGGGCGTTGCGTCACCTTACTATGATTGGAAAATGGAACTACAACGTAATTCGGGCGGAACATGGAATACGGTCGGAACGCGTACTGGCTACCTTACTATGGATTCGCCTTCGTACAGAACGTTTACTAATGTTCGGGTAACTGGAGAACAAATGCGGGTGAAGGTAACGTTCTATGACGCCCTTGGAGATGGTTTAGATTACAGTATCTACCATTATTGGACTAGATAATTTAAGGCGGCTATATAGCCGTCAATAAAAATAAAATTTAAGGTGGGGATAAATATGCCTAGTTATTGTGAATCTATTTGGGACAGATGCGAAAATCAATTGATTGAAGGTCACACCGACGCAAGTTGGTACACCAAAAATGCAACGTCCGTTGACTTTTATCACGGTTATCGTTATGGTGGATTGCCAACTTGCGACTATACGTTGTATTTAGAATACCAAAATTCGACAGGCGGTTGGACAGTTGTACGTTCACACACAGGATACTTTAAGTACGGGGTAACTGTAAGTTTTAGTTTGCAGTATTGTCCGCAAGCATATTACCGAGTTAGAGGTAGGTATCAAATGCGAGGTAGTTCCGAAATTGACACAAACACTACAGCTAAGTTTTGGGTGGAAAGGTAACAATTAAATATCAAAATTTGTCGTCTTCCTTCGGGAAGGCGTATTTTTTTTCGTTTACATACGTCACAACCGAAACAGAATCACCAACATTTTATAGTGAATAAAGATACAAGGGGGAATCCTACAATGGCTAGTTTCGGTATCGCCGCACGAAATCACGAACAAAAGGCGGCAATTCAAACATTATACAACGATAAACCCTTCTTGTTTTTAACGGGGAAAGCGGGAACAGGTAAAACGTTAATTACGCAAGCCGTTGGACTTGAACGAACTATCGAAAATCACGATTTCTCAAAGTTAGTTTATACACGTTTACAAATACAACTTGGCGAACATTTAGGATATTTGACGGGCGACGTAAACGAAAAGACTTATCCGTTTATCGCACCGTTTATGGACAACTTGGAAGTAATGTCGCACAAAGCGAAAGATATTGTTGAATATTTCGCGTTAGATAATGGAAAACGCGACCGAAAATCAAAGATATTCTTCGACCCGATTCAAACATTAAGGGGTCGTTCAATGTTAAACACCTTCGTTATGATTGACGAATCACAAAACCTTGATATTCATACAATCGCGGCAATCGCAACAAGACCCGCGTTCGGAACGAAAATTATATTCTTGGGTAACTTTGCACAAATCGACAATCCGAAGTTACGAAGACCCGAAGCTAACGGAATGTTTTGTTTACTTGAAGGAATGTACCGCGAAGACCCGAATTTCGAGTTCTTCGACCATATAAACTTAACGATTGAAGAACGTCACCCCGCCGTTGGTCTTGTTGAAAAAATTCTTCGGAATAGCGACGTTGACCCGAAATTCGAAGAACTAGAACAACGCGGGAACGTAAAGGGGGTTGCGTAATATGGAAATGAAACCAATGCCGGAAAATTTACCTTTCGCGATAATGTTTACGGAATCTATTAATAAAATGCCGCACGTTCACAGTTATGCTTACGAAGAAGACCGCGACGCAGTTTACGAAAGTTTTATAGAAACGGGCAGAATTACGATTCGCGACGATAACCTTGGCGGAATAGAACGGGAAGTTGAACCCGTCTACGTTGCCCGAATGGATTTCGTTGACGGAACGGTGAATATGACGAAAGTAATCGAAAATATCGAAGAACTTTGATTGGACGGAATTGCCGTCCTTTTTTATTTTATCAAAATTTTTAATGTAAACTTGTTGACGATTGTCGAAAACTGGCATATAATATAATTGTAAACAAGATTACGAAGGGAGAAGATTACATGAAAACAAATCTCGAACTTTGCCGAGAAGCATTTCAAGCGATTAATTCCTTTAAGAGAAGCCGTTGCCTAACGCAACAGTACAGAAAAGAAGGCGACGAACTGAAATCGCAATATCACGAATTGAAAATGTATAAAGAGTTCGACCGATTAGAACTAGCGTTACGGGCGATTCAAAAGAACGAAAGAATAGTACAATATCGTCAAGAACACGACGACGAACACGACGAGGACGAAGAAGATGACGACGACGATAGCGAAGATAACGAAGTAGTAGAACAAGAAGTAGAACAAGAAGTACATTAAGTCGAATAATAATAGATAACGTCCCGAACAAAAAGTTCGGGCGTTTTTAATTTAGCCGTCACAAACAACCCCAAAGTCACAACATTTATAAGTGTAAACAAGACTACAAGGGGTTGTTGCGAATGAAGAATAAATTCGAAATTCGTGGCGACGTGACGGTTATCTTCCTTCGATATAAGGGGGAATCGACCACAACGTTAATATCGACCGAAGACCTTCCAAAGGTGTCTTCGATTCAAGGTCGTTGGTATGCTATGAACGTTGGGTCAAATGAAGAACCGAAAATCTACGTCGGAACTAATATCGGCGGTGTTACGATTT
>NZ_LN868937.1:1853369-1856006 GCF_001244735.1 Bacillus andreraoultii | reverse complement strand
GAATCAAGACCGCCAATAAAAGCGCGAGGAGCAACCCGAAAGAAAATGCACCGAATAAGATCTTTAATGAATAGAGGAATGGCTCATACAACACGTCAACTATCGGAGACGAATTTGGTGAAAACATTGTTTCATAACTCCATGTTTCCGAGTTTCTTAAAGATAGAAGAAAGGTAGTTAATTGTTTGTAATAGGATGAGGAATCACCCAATGTTAACGATTCGATGTATTGAGGAAAAACACTTATACATATGATCCCGATAATTCCAACAAAATAAAATAATGCTATTTTTAATATTCGCATACGTACCCCTCGTCCATAAAATTAGTGATTATCTTACTATTTCTCTATTTTTCTCTGCTTTTCCTTCTCCAATTCCATAAAAAAGGTTCTTTGTCAAATGTTGGGGTTAAGCTACCGCGCTTTCGCTTGGTGACCTTTTATTGTAGGTATGAAATAAAATTCATACCTACAATAAAAGGGGGATTATTTCTAGCCTAGATGGACCCCTATTCCTTTATACTTGTGTGATAACAATATTCTAGCTCTTGCTCGTTTGAAGTTTCTGAAACCATACGCATTCCGTTTTATTACCTTTGTGTGGTTATTTATTCCTTCCAGAAATCCATTAGAATAGCTATACATAAAACTATTTAAAATTTCTTTTTCCCAGTTTTTAAACGTCCGTATGCTGCGTAGAAATTCCTGCACTCCAGTATCTCTAACTAACTGATAAAACGTGTTTAAGCCTTCTTTGGTTTTACGCATACCTTCTGAACCATTTTCTTTCGCTTGTTTGAACCATTCACAATAAGCCTCTTTTAATTGATACGCCATATCTAGTTCCTTCGACATACCACGGTATCGATCTAGGTACCATCTCTCGTTTTCGGTTAGTTTCGCACTATCTTTGTAAAATACATATCTCATTTTTTTACACTTTTTCCGGTCATAATCATTCCAATCTGACTGAATCCGCCTTCTTACTTTATCAAGTGCCCAATAGATATAGCGACAAAAATGAAAATGGTCGGCTATAATTAGTGGATGATCTAAGGCCTTTCGTACAGCCGATTTAAAGGAATGGCTCATGTCCATAATGACTATTTCTACATTGGCCCCATACTTTCGTAAGTATTGTGATATTGTTTTTCCTTTTCTATTCGGTAATATATCCAAAGGCTCTCTTGTATCTCCGTTTGCGATGATTAACTGATACTTTCCTTCTTTGGTATCCCCTTTATACTCATCTATAGCGATTACTCTCGGGAGTTCCTTAACTTCCCCTACTTCATTTTCGGCAAATGCATCAAATCGTCTTATAACCGTTGAAATCGAAGTACCATATTGTTGAGCTAGTTCCTTAAATGTTTTGGCTTGAACACTTCTCACGTTTACAGCCTGATTCCACTCTTTGGTAAACCGTTTATAACGCTCCACAAAATTGTTTTTCTCAGGAAACCTCTTCTCGCAAGCATCACAACGATATCGTCTCTTGTTATAAAAGATATAGCAGAGGCGTTCAAACCACTTTAAATGCTTGATTTTCTGCATTCGATAATCATGAATTTGTCGTGTTTTGGCACCACATCTAGGACAAGTATGTGTGCGTGCTTCCATTTCAACAAACAACGCTAATCTGTCATCCATTTGTTCCACTTTTAGTATTTTTACGTCTTCTAATCCTGGCATAATTATGTTATTATTCATTTGCACACGACTCCCTTTCTTTAACTTGTTTCTGTCAATTCAAGTATAAAAGGAAATTAGGAGTCGTGTGTCTCTTTTTTTTGAATCTTTTATTAACCCCAACATTTATTATAGAGCCATAAAAAAAGAGGCGACCATTTTGCATAGTCCCTCTACTTTGAAATTGAATCAAGAACCCGCATGACTTCAAGTTAAGAGTTGTTGACAAATTAGTTCCTCTTTTATTTGCTCCTTTGTATTAATTCCTCGACGGTTAAGAACGTTTCTCGAAAACCGAGTTGTCTACCGAGTTGAGTCGCATGCGGTAATTCTAAATAAACTTTCTCAATGATATCATCATGAGAAAAAACTTCTCTTGTAGGGCCGTCCAGTACAATTTCCCCTTGGTTCATTACAATCGTTCGTTCAAATGTTTCGGCAACAAAATCCATGTCATGAATGATTGATAAAACGAGAATCCCTTCATTTCGTAAATCTTTCATAATTTTGCTTAACTGTTTCTTTCCAAAAACATCTTGACCCATTGTCGGTTCGTCAAAAATAATAATCGGTGGCTTCATGGCTAAAATTGACGCAATCGAGACAAGTTTACGGTCAGATAAACTTAAATCGTACGGGTTTCTTTCGGTTTCGTGGCGAATTCCCAACTTTTCAAGAACGGCCAAACTATTTTCTCTTGCTTCTTCCACTGTCTGACCAATATTTTTTGGGCCAAACATAACTTCATCAAGTACCGTATGTTTAAAAATTTGGTCATTCGGATTTTGAAAAACAAGACCAATCTCACGAGCGAGTTCGGCTACTGTATGCTTTTTCGTGTTTTTCCCATTAACAGTGACGTCACCGCGATTCGGTTTCAATAGTCCCTTTAACAACTTTACTAAAGTCGTTTTACCTGCACCGTTTTGACCAATAATGGCGGTTGA